>NZ_JCACKA010000035.1:0-180945 GCF_059505145.1 Mojavia sp. | reverse complement strand
CGGCATTTATTTCTAATCTTAGCTCGTTATCAAAGATCCCAAATGGGTTCTATAGATTCGTCAGAAACAGTCGGTGCGTCATCCGAAGCAGCAGTAGTTGGAGCAGCCTACGAAACACTAATCAATCTTTACCCAGGCGAAGCAGCCGCATTCGAGGTACAAAAGATTAGATCCTTAGCAGAAATTCCTGACAGCAAAGCTAAAGAAGCTGGTTATAATTTAGGAGTACGTGTCGCTAATCAAATACTGGAATCACGAAGTAATGATAGCGCACCAGAAGCATTTTTTAAACCTTATACAGTGCAACCTACTCCTGGGGTCTGGCGGCCGACTATTAACAGTAGTACAGATGAAATTGGAGGTGACGCATTATTGCCTGGGTGGGGTGATGTTACTCCATTTGCAATATCTAGTGTAGAAGATGTTTTAGAGGGTACTGGAGTGGATGGGCCCCCAGCATTGGATAGTATCCAGTATGCAGAAGAATTGGAACAACTTCGGTTATTCGGTGGTTTAGAAAATACTGAGGTTACTCAAATTATCCGCACCCCAGAGCAAACTGAAATAGCTAAATTCTGGTCTTATGATCGCTCATCTACCTTTGGGGAACCTTATAATCTAATCGCTCAAGATGTAGCATTACAACAAGGCAATACCCTGGCAGAAAACGCCCGATTGTTTGCACTCATGAATATGGCTATAGCTGATGCCGGTGTCGTTGCATTTGATGTCAAGTATACTTACAATCAATGGCGACCTATTACTGGCATTCGAGAAGCTAATACGAATGGTAATCCATACACGATTCAAGACCCTAATTGGAAATCACTGCTAGACACCCCACCACATCCTGACTACATGGCAGCGCACTCTGCATTAGGCGCTGCTGCTGGTACAGTTTTAGCTTCTTTCTATGGCACTGACAACATAAGTTTTACTATCCCTTCGCAAGAATTGCCTGGTGTTGCTCGTTCCTTTCAAGGCTTTAGAGATTTTGTGGAAGAAAATTCCATCAGCCGTTTTTACGGTGGGATTCATTTGTCCTCATCGAGTGAGGCTGGGTTAATTGCAGGTACATCTGTAGGAAATTACGTATTTAATAATGTGTTGGTGTAGTGTAACTGAAAGTTTTATCTACATTGTTCAGCAGTCAAATTGAGCAGTTCTTAATCATAGGGTAGGTCTAAGGTGTTAGCCAATTACCTTATTCATACCTACCCTAATTTGTAATTCTATTACAACTTCCAAGACAAGTTAATCGAGCAATTAGCTACTTAAATTGCAGCTAAATTCTATTTTCCATATTTTAGGGTTCTCCAGTTAACTAGTTGCATTCGCAGTAAGCATTACCAAAACTAATTAAAGCAAAAGGATTATGCGACAAGTAATTGTAAATACCAAATCTTATGTTGTTTTAGTGCTGTTAGCTTTATCTGCCTACTTGATTACTTTATTTCTTGCACTTTTTTGCACTCCAGCTCCTTTAGCTAATCTTCTAGGTTTATTTGCATTACTTGCTTATATAGCAACATTAGTACCAAGTATATATAAAACAGTTTTTCCGTTATTTAAAAATAGTAAATCTATGATGTTTTTACTTAAAAAACGCCGATATATAGGAATTAGTGCTTTTTATTTTGGATCAAATTATGGTTTATTAATGTTAATACAAAAAAATATTAATTTGCTTGACCCTCTAACTTACCTTGAATATTTTCAAGGTATATCTATACTATTCATTTTTACTATTTTGGCAATTACGTCAAATGATTGGAGTGTAAAAACACTAAAACATAATTGGAAAACAATACATCAATTAACTTATTTAGTAGTATTTTTTTGCCTTGGCATATTTTAGATAAAATGTCACTAAGTTGGAGTTATATAACACCATTTGCGGTACTATTGTCATTAATAAATATCGGATTTTTTATAATTTCTTGGTTAAAATATAGGATAAAAGATTAAAAGTAAATTTATTGAAATTTATTTATAAAATATTTTTTTAGCATCACTAATTATAATCAGACATGAACTTAATTTTACTAAAAAATAAGTTTTTGGATTTTTGTCAACAGAAGCATTCTTTTTTTTGAGCGAGTTAAATGGAATTCTACACAAAAGAACTTAATTTGTTTAAAATGCTGCTAAATACTCTCAAGGCTGATTTTCAAATTATTTTCGAGCAAGACCCGGCTGCAAGCAATTGGCTGGAAGTCTTGTTTTGCTATCCTGGTTTGCAGGCACTATTTTTTTATCGAGTAGCTCACTGGTTGTATTGCTTAAGGTTGCCGTTAATTCCCCGCTTAATTTCGCACTTTGGACGTTTGTTGACAGGAATAGAAATTCATCCAGGAGCGATAATTGGCACCCATGTGTTTATTGACCACGGGATGGGAGTTGTGATTGGAGAGACTGCGATTGTAGGAGACTACGCCTTAATTTATCAAGGGGTTACTCTTGGTGGTACTGGTAAAGAAACAGGTAAACGCCACCCCAGCCTTGGAAAGCATGTCATCGTAGGTGCTGGGGCAAAGGTTTTAGGAAACATCGAAATTGGCGATCGCGTTCGCATAGGTGCAGGTTCTGTTGTTTTACAAGATATTCCTTCTAATTGCACTGTAGTAGGTGTTCCAGGTCGAATAGTTCGCTCTTCTGGAAAATCAACTGGTTTTCTTGCTCATCAAAAGTTACCAGATCCAGAAGCCGAAATTATTTATTCGTTGTTTAATAGAGTGCAAATTTTAGAGCAAGAGATTGAGCTTTTGAAGGTATTGTTACTTCAAAATAAAGATAAGTCTGCAACAATTGAATTGTTCAAAACTTCCTGTTAATGAAGTTTGTTAGATAACTTTAGCTGCTACTTCTAGCTATGAGAAACAACTAACACTCACAATCAAAAAATATCTATTCAATGTGATACTGCCATAATTATAAGTTTGATTCAGGCAAATATCAGGTTAAATGTAAATGCTGTTAAAGCCATGTCAAAATTTACTGCTAAATTAAATGTCTTGCTAGACATTAAGTTTTGCATTTAGTATCCAAGTTACTGTTTTAAAACTACTCTTCACTATTGAATTTATGAAGTCTTATCTAGCTGTCGCCATTCAAATGACCAGTGTGCCTAATCTAGAACAAAACTTGGCTGAGGCTGAGAAACTAATCCAGATGGCTGTGCATCAGGGTGCTAAATTAGTGGGTTTGCCAGAAAACTTTTCCTTTATGGGAGAAGTGAACGATAAGCTCGCTCAAGCAGAAGCGATCGCTTCTGCAAGTGAAAAATTTCTCAAACAAATGGCTCAACGTTTTCAAATTACCATTTTAGGTGGTGGTTTTCCAATCCCCGCAAATGAGCGAGGGAAAGTACATAACACTGCTATACTCGTTGATCCTAGCGGGCAAGAAATTATTCATTATCAGAAGATACATTTATTTGATGTGAACGTTCCTGATGGCAACAGTTATAGAGAATCCAGCACTGTTGTACCTGGAAAGAATTTACCTTCAATGTATTTTTCGCAAGAGTTAGGTAATATAGGAGTCTCTATTTGCTATGATGTACGTTTCCCTGAACTATATCGGCACATAGCAGATAAAGGCGGAGATATTATATTTGTTCCCGCTGCTTTTACTGGGAAAGACCACTGGCAAGTGCTACTGCAAGCAAGAGCCATTGAAAATACTTGCTATATTATTGCTCCAGCCCAAACAGGGCTTAACTATGCTCAACGCCATACCTACGGACATGCAATGATTATTGATCCTTGGGGAGTGATTTTAGCTGATGCTGGCGATAAACCAGGAGTAGCGATCGCTGAAATCAACCCCTATCGTCTTGAGCAAGTTCGCTCCCAAATGCCTTCGCTACAACATCGAGTTTTTACATAAGCCAAGTTGTTAGTTACTCTTATGGGCAATCTGGGATAGTTAAGAATGGCACTAATAAAAGCCATCTGACCAAGGGCGGCTAAAAGTTTGCGGGTACGCAGGTCAAATTCTGTAGGCGAGATAATATTGAGTGCCTGTGCTGCGTGTAGTGCTGCTAAATAATCTCCCAATCCCCAGAGAGTTGCGCCTTTGACATCAGAGCGATCGCTTACTAACCCTGTTGCAGACTGATAATTAGCTTGAAAATATGCCCAAGCCGCCGCCGCATAACGTTTTTGAATGACTGTTAAAGGTTGAGCCAGCGCTAGATCAGACGATGGTTGCGGTTTCCCCACTGGCGGAATCGGTGAAATTGTCACTGCTGCTGGAGTAGCGGGTGGATTAACTTTAGCTGTGGGAGTAGGAGTTGGAGTTGGAGGCGTGGTAGCTGATGGTTTGGATTGCGACTGTGAAGGCGCAAAACTGACTCCACTAGGGCCAATAAGTGGGCGATTACCTCTAGCTTTGTAGTACAAAATCTCCATAATCAGCCCATTGGTATTACCCGTCAGAGCTTTATTTGGTTGTTTCGATTCCTCATACAGTCCAGCATAGAAGCCACCACCATCAGGGCTACGCAGATTCTTCACTGCATCAAAAATTTGTTGAGCATAAGCGTTATTGGGAAAAAGATAACGCCAGCCAAATGCTGCTTTAGTGCTGATGCTGTTTATGGTATTAGTTATGATAAGTTGCAAGGAATTCAGATCCCCGACTTATTCAAATAAGTCAGGGATCTATAAGTCCTCAGAAATAATCATTCTGTTCTCTGCCTTATTGTGCTTTTACCCCTGACCAAACTGTGAGTGGCTTGCCAACTTGTTTATAAAGCAAACTCTCAAGAATGACACCATTATTATTAGCTGTGAGACTTTTATTCGGCTGTTTTAAAGATTCGTAGAAGCCGTTATACCAGCCTTGCTCAGATTTAAGATTCGTTTGGACGAAATTAAATAATTGATGGGTATAAGCAGTGTTATAAAGTACATGCCAACCAATAGCAGCTTTGGCACTGAGAAAGCGTAAATTGTTGTGTTTTTCTCTGGTATCTGTGATGGTAGCCCAAGGTTCGCCATTAACAAACAAGCTGCCATAAACAAAGTAGGGAGGACGATCTAAGTTATCTTCTGTAACAGCAGTTAATTGATTTGTAGCCTGATAGCGAGCTTCTTGAGCAGCTAAAACTCGATCCGCATAAGTTTTAGGTAAAGCTTGAAACCCAGTTTCGATACCGTCGAGAATATAGGGTTCGCTAAGAACGTAGTTGTTAGCTCCCGAATTTTCATAGTTACGCTGGTCATAGGGTACTCCCTTGCCGTAAAGATTGGCAAAGGCAGCGTGAGACTGGTAATTTAAGGCTTGTTTGACATCCAATCCCCACAGTTTTAAACCATAGGCGGCATAATTTTCATAGCCTAAGCGGCCTTCTTGCTTGTACTGTTCTTTTCCTTTAACGACAGCAGTACCATACATTTGGCCATTTTTTGTCAGACGTGTAACTCGCCAATGCTTCCAGACAGCTTCTGTCTGTGGTCGCAACTGGGGATACTTTGCCCCGACAATTTTTAGCCAGATTGCCAACCGTCCTAAATCAATAGCTGACCACCCAATTTCTTCCCGTTTTTCTAGTTGACCATAATTCACGGGTATCAGGGTTTTAGAGTTGTAGACTTTGTTGGGCAGTTCCCCTTTATATAAAGGTATAGATGCTAAAGTCTGCAACATCTTGCTCATCTTGGCATCAAATTCAGTTGCAGATACAATTTTGAGTTCTCTAGCACTGACCAAAGCAGCGCAAGCAGCTGCTTGATCCCACATAGTTACAGAAGCAAAACCATCAACAGAATTGACTAAGCCTGTTTCGTCGTTCCAGTTGCGCTGGAAGTATAACCAAGCTTGATTGGCGATCGCAATTTCTTTTGGTGTTAATACTCCCACCCCAGGAGCAACATAAGGAGTTTTGGCAGTTGTCAGTTGACTAGGAGGAAGAGTTGTACCAGGCAAAACCAAGGATTGGTTGTCAAGTTTGGCAACTTCTATAGGTTCTTGACTAGAAGTATCAGATTTAGCTTTTAAAATTTCTGTTTTTTGCACAATAGAAGTATGAGACAAGTGCCCAGACCAATAATTTAGACCAGCGATCGCAATTACAGATGTAACCACCCCTCCAACAGAAGCTAGTAGTGACCAGCTTTTAGGCGGTGGCTCGAAATCAGACGTCATTTATATTCAAGCCTCCTTGTATTAATTAATACTAATTAACTAAACATAGCAATTTCTCTTGCTAACAACTATAAAATAATACACATTATAGTTAAAATTTCAACCGTAACTGCCCTGTAAAATAATTGTTATTGTAAGCACTTCCTCCAGTATCTAGATTGCGGACATTACTAAATCCATAGCCAAAGTCTGCCTCAAAATTGGGTGAAAGCTTGGCAGTACAACGAGCTTGGTAACTATTGGCGTTATCGATTTTACCGTTCAGTCGCTGTTGACCTAGATTGGTAGCAAGACGGCAACTTAAAAAATTAAATATATCTCCCTGCCAAGCTAGTTCAGCATTATAAACGAGAAAATCTGGTGGCGAAAAATACCCACTTTGACGTTCTAGATTGCGTGCGTAGTTCCACGTAAACAAGTTAGCTGCTAGGGAAAACTGACCAAATTTACGCTCTAATCGACTAAAAGACTGATGCTCTGAATTATCATCGTTATAACTGCTAAAGCGATATAACGAAAAAAAGCTAGTGTCACCATCAATCTGCCAAAACAAATTCGGCCCAAATCGCCAAGCAGTAATTTGATTTTCTAAAGTTTGAACATTGAACTTATAGGGCCCCTGTTCTAAATTGCCTGATAGAGTTAAAAGTGATGTTAATTTGCCCGATGGCGAAACCTTTGGCGGTATAATAACTATCTCTGCATTAGCATTTAAATTAATAGCTGTGGGTAGACGATTAAACAGATCAACTCCCATTGCTGTTTGCAGTTTTACATCTCCTATTTTGCCTTCCCAACCCAGTTGTAAGGGAATATTAGTAATTGATTCACTACCAGTTTCGCTAAAAGAATTAAAACCTGTTTTCAACCGTATTCTGTTACCATTTTGCAGCCGAAATTGAGCCGTTGGTTCAATAAATTGTTTGCTTTGACCAAAGTTATTACTATCGTTGCGAAAGTCTGTTTGGATATTTTCCAAAACCGCAAATGGCTGTACTGGTTGCGTTGTAGTTGGTGGTGGTTGTAATTTTTCTGGTGGCGGTGGTGGGGGTGTGGGTGGTACTACACGCAGACCAGGGCTGAAATTTTCTGGTGCAGCAATTAAAATAGGTGGTGGTGCGAATTGATAGCCAGTTAAAGCAGAATAGCTTTCAATGCGACTGTGAAATTCTTTGTTTAGATTTTCTAAGTTAGGAACAGTCGTAATTTGTTCTTTTACTTGTGAAAGTGAGTTTAAGTTTGCATCTGGTTGCGAAGCTTGTAATTTAGTTGCGGATAAACTCCAAAAAGCAAAACTCCAGATTATTACCAATTGCAGCCGTAGGTACAGCAAAATAAATCTTGGGCAAGAAGTCTGCCAATAGACAGAGAAACAAATTCTCAAAGTGTCTGTCATTTACTGTCAAGACCGCTTGTTGTAAGGTTGAGTGTCAAGCGATCGCTTAACCAAAGTCAAGGTTGCTCGGTTCAAGTGATTACCCCTATAACCATAAATTAAATAGATATAATAACTATTTATTTTTCAGTTCAGTGAATTATTCTCGTTATACAACATCAAACCTGAAACCACGCTGTTAGGGCTACCGCCAAAGCATCGGCTGCATCATCTGGCTTGGGAATTGCATCTAAATTTAATTCCCGCGCCACCGCCTCTTGCACTTCGTACTTTTCGGCATTACCATATCCGGTTAACGCTTGTTTAATTTGGGCTGGGGTAAATTCTACATACGGTAGCCTATGTTGTGCTAAAACTAACATAACTACACCCCGTGCTTGTGCAACCAAGATAGTATTTGACATACGATAGAAGAACAATTTCTCAATGGCAACCAAATCAGGTTGCAATTCCTTTATCAGAGTGTGCAAATCGTCAAATATGGTACACAGCCGCTGCCCCATTTCCGCATTTGCAGGCGTACTGATGACACCAAAATCGAGCATATTGACAGATGTGTCTTGTACCTTGGCTTGATTTTGTTGGCAGGTAATGACTCCAAATCCTAAAATCGCCAGTCCCGGATCTAATCCTAAAATTCGTTTATCCATTACACTTAACTTTTACCAAACAAGGGTGTTGTCTTACTGGGAATACTGGCAACTTTGACGGTTTACTCAAAGTCTAAGGGAATTGAAAATTGTAATAACTCTACGCTTGGTGTTTAAACCACGTAGTGTACATTTTCTGTTAATTATTGTTTGTACCATTGCTCCGAATCAGGTATGTCAATCGGTTTTCTCAGACAAGCCCTCCACGCCTTGCAACAACAGTCACGCAGCCGCACTTCCTATCGTGTTAACCAGTGGTTCAAGTGGTTATCCCCTGGGCTATCGGTCAAACGCTGGTTATTAATTAGTGTCGGGGGTGTACTGCTTGCGAGTTTGGGGTTAGCTATTTGGATTAAGCTGACCCCCATTTTTTGGACAATAGAGTTGCTTAGAGGGTTTCTGGGATTCATCACCGATATCTTACCCAACTATATCAGTGGGCCTTTGGTACTGCTGTTCGGTTTACTGTTGCTACTTTGGGGGCAAAGTCGCACTGTAGGTTCAATTACTAAAGTACTAAGACCAGAAGGCGAAGAAGAACTTATTGATGTGCTTCTGGCACATCGCCGATTGTATCGAGGCCCGAAAATAGTCGTTATTGGCGGTGGCACAGGTCTTTCTACTTTACTGCGGGGATTGAAAACTTACAGTGCCAATATTACAGCAATTGTCACTGTAGCTGATGATGGTGGGTCTTCTGGTCGATTACGCCAAGAATTTGGAGTCCTACCACCAGGAGATATTCGCAATTG
Source organism: Mojavia sp. (assembly GCF_059505145.1). Taxonomy (NCBI): domain Bacteria; kingdom Bacillati; phylum Cyanobacteriota; class Cyanophyceae; order Nostocales; family Nostocaceae; genus Mojavia; species Mojavia sp. The sequence goes on along the minus strand of NZ_JCACKA010000035.1, from coordinate 171,994 downwards.
TTTAGCAGCACTAGCAGATGAAGAAAAGTTACTAACAGAATTATTTCAATACCGCTTTCGTGCTGGAGATGGCTTAAGTGGTCATAGTTTTGGCAATCTGTTTTTAACAGCGATGAGCGATATTACTGGTGACTTGGAACAAGCAGTTGCAGCTAGTTCCAAAGTGCTGGCGGTACGGGGACAAGTCTTGCCAGCAACCCTCAGCGATGTTCGTCTCTGGGCAGAATTGGCCGATGGTCGCCGGATTGAGGGAGAATCGAGTATCCCCAAGGCTGGGGGTAGAATTGTGAAGATTGGTTGCATTCCTGCTAATCCGCCAGCTTTACCAGCAGCTATTAAGGCGATTAAAGAAGCTGATTACATCATCATTGGCCCTGGGAGCCTTTATACTAGTTTGATTCCTAACTTGTTAGTGCCAGAGATAGCTGACGCGATCGCCCAAACAGATGCCCCCCGCATTTATGTCTGCAACATCATGACTCAACCAGGAGAAACAGAGGGATACACTGTTTCTGACCACATCAGATCAATTGATGCAGCTTGCGGTCAAAGACGATTATTTGATGCTGTACTGGTACACAAAAAACCACCTTCTGCTAAGTCACTGCTTCGCTATGCCCAGCAGAATTCCCATCCCGTCTTTTTAGATCGCGAAGCTGTAACTTTGTTAGGGCGAAGAATTGTCCCGGCTAATATTTTGTTTGAAGATGAAATTGGTTGTGTACGTCACAATCCTCAAAAATTAGCACGGGTGTTGTTACGGTGGTACAGTGGAGCTCATCATGGTAGATGAATTCAAAATTGAGGAAACAGGGCGATCGCATCTCAACTTCACTAAAAAAATTGTGCTTGCAGATGCAGAGGCAACTTTCAATTTAGGTATTGCTTTTGGTCAATCTTTAACGGTTGGCAGTGTAATTTTACTTGAAGGCGATTTAGGTGCTGGCAAAACTACTTTGGTGCAAGGTATCGGCAAAGGTTTGGGAATTACTGAATCGATTGTAAGTCCTACCTTTACTCTGATTAATGAGTACACACAGGGACGTCTCCCGCTTTACCACTTGGATTTATATCGCTTAGAATCACCAGAAGTCGCTACCTTAAACTTGGAAACTTATTGGGAAGGTTTTGAGGTTACGCCGGGAATTGTGGCGATCGAGTGGGCAGAAAGGATGCCCTACAAACCAAGTAGTTATATTAGCGTATATTTGACTTACGGCAATGAAGGCGATCGCCAAGCTGAAATTACTCTTTGCAATTGCGCCCTTAGTGAAGTAATCGCTACTCTGTAATGTTTTCTTTACCTCCAGCCCGCGCCTTGCAAACCACTTCATTGAGGCTGAGTCTAAGGGTATGAGGTTGCAAGGCTTTTGCACAAATACACCCCTACATCTTCATACCCTACCCACCCAAACCTTTGATTTTCCGTTTTCATGCATAAGTCCTGACCATTTCACTTTAACGTCGCTACAAATAGGCAGCAGGGGGGCTGGAGTAAATAATTTGTAGCGGTCAAAAAGAGAATTGGCACTAATATTTTTACTCAGCGAGAAGTTAGAACGGCGGCTTCTGCTGCTCGAACTTCAATGACTCAGCAATTTTTCGAGCCAACGATCAGCATTACAGCTAAGAAATCTTTACTTACTTTATCAACTTTGGCAAATAGTCAAGAAAGGATTTTATACTCGTTCTATCTGCCGCTACCACGCTCATCGCACATATTATTGAACATTGTTGCCGTATTTATGTGATTAACAGTAATTGGACACACACTAATATCTACTAAGTTTTTTGCTCAGTTCAGGAATTCTTAGTAGATGCAGTGTAAATTTCTCAAAAACATCTCAAGAGTGTTCTTTTTGGCAGGCGGCATCTAGGTAATACCAGCTTTATCAATACCTGCATTTCAGAAAAATTTCGGCTAAAAATTAGTTACATTTCTCCTTCCAATATTTCTCAAATTTGTAATCTGCGATGATACTTGTCCATCCTTAATGATTTCATCATATGGATGATTGGGTGTTGAGATAATCGTTAGCTTTCTATTGGTATAAATTACCAAACACTAACAATTTACTTAGTGCAATACTTGTAGAGGCAGCTATTATTTAGAAGCTTAAAGGCAGATTTAAGGTGTATGTATTCAGGATATATAAACTCAGGATTACTTGAAAACAGAGTTTTTACAGAACTTTATTAATTTATTTATTCTAGTTAGCTCTTATATAATTACTTAGAAAGCAAATTTAAATACCTGAATACCGAAAGCTAATTAAGAAAAGTTAAAAAAATAACAAATTCTAGGTAAACATTCTTATTTATCTATAAATTAAACTAATATGCTTCAGTTAGTAATTTTCAGTTTTCATATAAACCCGCAGGAACCAATACCTGGGGCTGTCTTGATAAAACCAGCCGATCCTTGAGGGTAACGGCTACCGTTAATTGAAGCGTATTGTCTCAGGAGCTATATATAAAACTCCATATCAATGATTAATGAAATTAATTTATTAAGATTTTTTGAGAAGATATTCTTATATTATATATAGAGTAGTGCAGTAAAAGCAAAACTAACTATTTTAGCTCGTATGAATACGCAAAAATCTCGTAGTTTACGAGATTTTTATCAAACAAGGTGAAATGTATATGTTGCTAATATACTTACAAACTACATTTGTAAATCCTTCTTCCCTGTTCCCTGTTACCTACCTCAACGATTAATTTTACAAATCATTTAGGATTGCTATATAAGTATATGCACTAATTAACAGCAATAAAAGAAGCGATCGCATCTTTTACTCTAGGGCCAAAATTGTCTCTAGTATAGTAAATACGGCCTTCATTAATAAATGCATGTGTAGCGTCTAGAAATTGCTGAATAACATCCTGATGAGCATTATCCATATCTTCACTAAGTTTTTTACCTATATACTTATTTACACGCTCGTCTGGTGGCAATACAACGCGAGTGTCTTTATGTGTCTCATTTAATTTAGGTTTAAATTTTTCATTTAATTCAAATTGAAGACGTAAGTAACGTTTAGACTCATATCCACCCATGATTTGCCGACAAATAGTGCTATTAATTTCAGATGTAGGCTCCATAAAGATATCAGTAATATGTTGTGCCCAATCTAATGGTTTCCATCGGGTTATATCCTCAAATTGATATGGTTCACCAGTTTGACCAGTACCAATAGAAAGGATAGCAATATCTTCAAGCTGTAGATTCTCCAATTTATATTTTCGCTTCGTTTCTGAAGAGACAAGCTTATCTGAAGATTGACTAATCCGCATCACTAAACTGAGGGCCGCCAAAGCAGGGTTATTAGCCGATACTCCACCATCAATGTGAGGAAATACCCAATTACCAAACTTCTCTTTATTGACAGGTTGTAATTTATAAGGTGGAAAAAACGTAGGCGCTGATGAAGAAGCGGCACATATTTCCCATAAAGAACATTCATCGTACCAACGGTATCCCAAATCTGGGTGACAATTCGTAAAGAATGTTGTGTTGCGATAAAGCGTATCGTAAGCAAGAATTAAAATAATGGGGCTACTAATATCTTGAATTGTGCTGGTTCCTAAATTATTTATCAGAACTTTAACTAGGCCCTGATGAGAATATTTAGTTGGTGACAGTGCTTCAAGAATAGGTTGTATTGCGGCAGGAAATATTTTATAGCGGTTTTTTCGTTGAATAGGGAATATATGTTGACCCTCGTTAACATATAGGTCGATTAATTCTGCACTCGTTTTGCCTAAAGAAATTCCTGCTGCTAGAATTGAACCAGTAGAAGTACCAGCAATCATATCGAAGTATTCATGTAAAGCCTGACCTTTATGTTTCTTGATCTGGCGTTCAACTTCTTGAAGGATACGTGCTGTGATGACTCCACGCATACCACCACCATCCAAACAGAGGATTTTGAATGACATAGTGATTCTCCTAACTTACATATATAGTGGTTGTTTCGGGCATAGTATTTTAGGGAATGGATTACCCTGATAAAGTGCTTGCATAACAAAATGAGCCGCAGGCGGAATTTGTTTCTTAACAAGACTCCAATATTCGGAGTTGTAAGATACAAATTTTCCTCAAGCGACAAGTTTATCTGATCAAATAAAATCTAGCCACGGTTGTAGCGCAACCATTAGCTTGATGTAAATGATTTATATTTGTACAGTACTTAGGTCTTAAATATCGGCTACGAGAAAGTTAAAGCTTGACCACGCACTGACGTATTTAACTGGCCTTTTTCATAAACAATTTCACCACCAACAATAGTTGTGACAGGCCATCCAGTAAGGTTCCAGCCTTCAAAAGGACTCCAACCGCACTTGGTTAAAAGTTCTTCACGTCGGACTGGGTGGTAGGTATTTAAATCTACCAGCACTAAATCAGCATCGTAACCAGGAGCGATCGCTCCCTTATTGGGGATACCATAGGCAACAGCTACAGCTTTGGACATCCAGTGAGCAACTTGGGCAATGGTACACTTTCCTTGCATAGCCGCAGTTAACATTAAAGGTAAAGAAGTTTCTACTCCAGGCATCCCAGAGGGAGTATTGGGATATTCTTGAGCTTTTTCTGCTAAGGTGTGGGGTGCATGGTCTGTGGCGATAAAATCAATCACCCCATCTCGCAAAGCTTGCCAAAGGGCTTCATTATCATAAGGCGATCGCAAAGGTGGATTCATCTGTGCTAAAGTCCCAATCTTTTCATAAGCACTGGTATTCAACATTAAATGCTGTGGTGTCACCTCTGCGGTTACCCAACTTGGTTTATCTTGACGCAACAATTCGGCTTCTTCAGCTGTTGACATATGCAGAATATGCAGCCGACGTTGGTATTTTTTAGAAAGCCTTAAGGCTTGCTTAGTTGCTAATAATGCCGCTTGATTATCTTGAATCTGTGAGTGAATTGCCGGATCATGAATACCTGCAAATTCTTGCCTTCGTTGGTTAATTCTGGCTTGGTCTTCAGCATGAACAGCAATTAGGCGGTCTCCTTGAGCAAATATTGCTTCTAATGCCGTGTCTTGGTCAACCAACAATTGACCATGCATTGACCCCATAAAAATCTTAATTCCTGGTGTCGGTTTTGCGGTTAATAAATCGGGCAAATTCTCGGCTGTTGCCCCGATAAAAAAACCATAATTAACTAAGCACTTAGTGGAGGCACGTTGTAACTTGTCATCTAAAGCTTGCTGGTTAGTGGTTAAAGGACGCGTATTTGGCATTTCCAAAAACGAGGTTACCCCTCCTTTGGCACAGGCACAACTAGCCGTAAATAAATCCTCCTTGTGTTCTAGTCCTGGTTCTCGGAAATGCACCTGGGGATCGATGACTCCTGGCAACAAAGTTAACCCTTGTGCGTCAATCTCCCTGGTTGGCGTTGTAGCTAAGATTTCTGGTGCAACTTCGACTATTTGGCGATCGCGCGTCAACACATCCCCAACCATGAATTCCCCATTGGGTAGAATTATACGAGCGCGGCGAATTAGTAAACTGTGTGTAGATGACATAGGTTAACAACGTTAAGACAGAGGACTATGGGTAACAGACAACTATGTTTTTAGGTTAAACTTGGTTGCGCTCTTTGGTAATAAATTTTTGCCGTAGGTTAAAAAAACGTTTATTTTTAACTATAAATAACCTTGTTAACATGCCGACATAATCAAAAATCAAAGCTCTCCCGTTAAAATTGACAGATACAGTCTTCCTTAGCGAGTTCATTACCCGCATCTTTATCTTTACTTCAGTAATTTCATGCAAAATCAAGTGTCTGATAAAAATTCTAGTCAACAACCTGATAATTCCTGGATTGCAGAGCTAGGTAGAACTGTTGTATTAAGTATCGTTCTAGCTTTGGGAATTCGTACTTTTGTTGCCGAAGCTCGCTGGATTCCCTCTGGTTCAATGGAACCCACCTTGCATGGTACTCCAAACCAGTGGGAGGCAGACAAGATCATTGTGGATAAATTGAAGTATAAGTTTTCGGAACCGCAGCGAGGAGATATTGTAGTCTTTTCGCCCACAGCAGAGCTACAAAAAGAACAATACCAAGATGCCTTTATTAAACGTATAATTGCCTTACCTGGGGAAAAGGTAGAACTCAGGAATGGCAAAGTCTATATCAACAACAAACCCCTCCAAGAAGACAAGTACCTCGGCTTACAACAACGCACAGCCATTGATGTTTGCACATCAGGACAGCAACCGCCTTTCTTAGCAAAATCCCAGACTATACCTTCAGATTCATATTTAGTACTAGGTGATAACCGTAACAGTAGCTACGATAGCCGCTGCTGGGGTGTTGTCCCACGGCAAAATATTATCGGTCGTGCTGTGATTCGTTTCTGGCCACTTAATCACATTGGCGGAATTGATAAATCGCCAGTTTATAAATAGTTAAAAGTGAACATTGAGTTGGAGCTTTGGCTCTTGGCGATTGCCTAATCTTGCTAAAGTAGATCAGTAACGGCAGAACTGTTGATTTGGGATTTTGGATGAAAATAGCATTCTAAAATCCCAGATTCTCAATTAGCTGCTCTGAATTTATCTTGTTTGATGCCGTACTTAGCCAAGATTTTACTTTATCCCATCAAGTCGTTTAATGGCGTAGATGTTGAACACGCAAAAGTTTTTCCTAGTGGCGCGCTAGAATTTGACCGTGAGTTTGCCATTGTTGATCAACAAGGTAAGTTGGTTAATGGCAAGTCCAATGCAAAGATTCATTTAGTGCGATCGCAATTTAATTTTTTAAACAGAACTGTATCTCTACAAATCCCAGGTAGCAACTCACTACAACAATTTCATCTTGATAAAGAACGACAAGCACTAGCAGCGATTTTGAGTGATTTTTTGGGAATGACCATAACATTACAGCAAAATTCTCACATTGGCTTCCCCGATAATACAAACTTACTTGGGCCAACAGTAATCAGTACAGCAACTTTGACAGAAGTGGCTTCCTGGTTCCCCGGTATGAGTGTTGACCAAATGCGCCGTCGGATACGTGCCAACATCGAAATTGCAGATGTGCCACCCTTTTGGGAAGACCAGCTATTTAGTACACAAACAGGCGATACAATTTCTTTTCGCGTAGGAAATGTTTGTTTTTTTGGAGTTCAACCGTGTGAACGGTGTGTCATCCCAATACGCGATCCTGACTCAGGAATACCTTACCCAAACTTTCAAAAAATATTTGTGAAACAGCGGCAAGCAACCTTACCAGACTGGGTAGCCTCATCTTGTTTTAATCATTTTTACAGCTTGGGCGTCAATACACGATTACTCACTTCAGCATCCGAAAGAATTTTAGAAATTGGTAACAAAATTGAAATATTTAAATAATTTTCTTAATTTTTTTAAATATGCAAGTTAAAAAATAGAAAAATCTTAGTATTTTTTTACTTGTTAAAAAACTATTTATCTGATAATTTTTAAATTTTTATAATTGCATTCAAATGTTTGCAGAAGACGAGAGATTTCTCAGGCTGGAAACTAAAATATAACCAATTCAGAATTTGATTTGAAACGTAGTGTAAATAGCAACTATTAACCAAAAAGTTAATACTGTAGTTGATTGGTTAAATTTCAATTAGCATCAATCCGATTGTAAATGAATGTGAATATATTTTACAGTTCATCTGATAAAACCTACTGATTCCTTGCTAGATGAAACTTAGCAAATTAAGGTGTTATAACAAAACTTGGAGATTTAATATAAGAGGAACTAGGACAGCCAAAGAACAATAGCAAATTATTTAATGTGATTTTTTATACAATTTACAGCAGAGTTTTTTGAGTAACAATTCTACTAGATTTTAATGCCATTGTATATTGTATAACAAAATTTTCCTGGTTAACAACTGGGGATCAAATCAAACAAAAATGTTATCTAAACTTCAGTGTGTAAAATCTCTCAACCGCTTAGTTGAAAAAGCTTGTATCAGTATGCTCCTCAAGTTCATTGTCATTGTGCCAATGGTATTGCAAATTTTTGGATCAGTGGGGCTTGTGGGCTATCTTTCGTTTCAAAACGGACAAAAAGCGGTAAAAGAACTTGCGATTCAGCTAGAGAGCGAAATCTGCGATCGCATCGTACAAAACCTTGATAGATACATTACAACCCCTCAACAAATTAATCAAATTAACGGAAATGCGCTTCAGCTAGGATTGCTCAATCTTTCTGACTTTGAAACAGCCGGACTTTACTTTTGGAAACAAATGCAAGTTTTTGATATTGGCTACAATAGCTTTGCCAATTCCAAAGGTGAATTTATTGGTATTGAACGCCTAAATAACGGCAAGATTTTAATTAAAGAAATTTCTGAAAAGAATGGCATTGGTCAAGTTTATATTTACGCTACAGATGACCAGGGAAATCGTAGCTATCTCAAGGAAATTAAAAATTACAATCCCCACTTAGAAGCATGGTATACAAAGGCAGTTAATCTTGGTAAGCCCATCTGGAGTCCAATTTATCAATGGCAAGATAAACCAGAAACTTTAGCCATATCTTCTAGCTATCCCCTTTATGATCGTACTAACAAGCTAGTTGGGGTAATTGGTATTGATATTATATTGTCACAAATTAATAACTTTTTAGCCAAGTTAAAAGTTGGCCATTCGGGAAAAACTTTTATTTTAGAGCGTTCTGGGCTAATAGTAGCTTCCTCAACTTCCGAACCACAATATACTGTCATTAAGGGAAAGGTTCAACGCCTTTTTGCATCAGATAGTAAAGATTCTTTACTCAAACTAACAACTGAGTATTTACTCAAACATTTTGGTAGCTTGGGATTCGTTGTTGGTAAGCAACACTTGAGCTTTACCAGCAATGGAGTCCGTTACTTTGTGCAGCTAAAAAATTGGAGAGACGAGCTTGGTCTGGATTGGCTGATTGTAGTGGTGATGTCCGAAGCCGACTTTATGCAACAAATTACTGCTAGCAACAACGCCACCATTCTATTATGCATAGTTACCTTTTTAGCAGCAACACAATTCAGCCTTTTGACTGCTCAGTGGTTAACCAATTCAATTGTGCAATTAAATAAAGCAGCTAAAAAAATTGCTACAGATAAATTGGAACAGGCAACAAAAACTGAACGTTTCGACGAACTGGTGGAACTAGTCAATTCATTTCATAGCATGGAAAAGCAATTGCAAAAGTCTTTTGCTGCCTGGAAAGCGAAATATACTGAAATAGAATTAGAGGACAATATTGCTTTTGGCAACACTAAAATATCAGAAAATACTCAAGGCAAACAAACAGAAAAGTTATTAGCAGAATACAATTGCATCTTAGAATCACAAGTTAAAAAACGTACTCAAGAACTTTTAAAAGTTATTCAAAAACTTCAAAGCACCCAACAAGAACTGATTCAATCTCAAAAAATCGCAGCCAGGGAGAAAAAAGCTGCGGAGCGGGCAAACCGTGCCAAAAGTAAATTTCTTGCCAACATGAGCCATGAACTACGCACCCCGCTCAATGCCATTCTGGGTTTCACTCAAGTCATGAGCCATGATAATTCTTTATCTACTGAACATCAAGAAAGCTTGGCAATTATTAATCGTGCTGGTGAGCATCTTCTCAATTTAATTAACGACATTTTAGAAATGTCTAAAATTGAGGCTGGTAAAATCACCTTAAATATTAAAACTTTTGACTTAATTCGCTTTTTAGAAAGCTTGGAAGAAATGTTGCGCTTCCGAACTGCTGCTAAAGACTTACAACTAATATTTGAATCTACTCCTGACCTTCCCCAATATGTGCAAACAGATGAAAGCAAACTGCGTCAAGTCTTGCTCAACCTCTTGGGAAATGCCATCAAATTTACTGATACTGGAAGCGTAACACTGAGAGTGAGAGTAGAAGAGAATAGGAAACTGATGGCTAAGAAAGAATCTTCTCGATTTTTAATTTTTGAAGTAGAAGATACTGGGTCTGGTATTGCCCCTCAAGAAATTAACTTACTTTTTGAAGCTTTTGGGCAAACCGAAACCGGAAGGAAATCGCAACAAGGAACAGGGCTAGGTTTAGCAATTAGCCGCAAATATATACAAATGTTAGGCGGAAATATAAGCGCTACTAGCACTGTCGGTGAGGGAAGTCGATTTACCTTTAATATTCAAATCAGCCTAGCCTCAGCTAGTCAAATTCAGATTCAGCAAAGTCAACGCCAGATTATTGGTTTAGCACCTGCTCAAGCGGAATACCGCATATTAGTGGTTGACGACGCCCAAGATAGCCGTCTTGTGTTAGTTAAACTACTAACAGCTATTGGCTTTGCAGTCCGCGAAGCTACCAATGGTCAAGAAGCGATCGCCCAATGGATGGAATGGCAACCACACCTGATCTTTATGGATATGCGAATGCCTGTTATGGATGGCTATCAAGCCACGAGAGTGATTAAAGCTAGAGAAAGAAGGCATGGAGAAGGAATTTTGCCGCTTTATGCCAGTATGTACCAGTCAGTAAACTCATCGATACAACTAGCTTCTCAGTGTCTAATGATGCCAGTATGCACCTGTGAACAAACCTGCCATACCCATACCATCATTATTGCCTTGACTGCTAGCGCCTTTGAGGAAGAACGGCAGAAAATTTTATTAACCGGTTGCGATGATTTTATTCGCAAGCCATTTACTCAACAAATATTACTAGAAAAGGTCAGCAAACATCTGGGTGTAAAATATGTCAGTCCAATAGAAGTTTTAAATACATCTGCTAGCCAACAGACACAGATATTTCTCAGTGAAGCTGATATTATGCAGCATTTGTCACAGATGCCTCCTCAGTGGCTAGAACATCTACGTTATGCCGCAGCTAGCTGTAGCGATGACATGATTTTAGAGTTGCTTGAGCAAATTCCCTCAGAAAATAGTCATCTTTTCCGACTTTTCAGGGATTTAGCAAACAACTATCAGTTTGAGAAAATTATGGAATTAATTAGAACAAACGCAGAATGAATTACGAGCGGTTAGATTCTGATAAAAAAGATATTTTGCTCATCGACGACATGGCAAATAACCTGCGAGTTTTATCCTCGCTCCTAGCAAGAGAAGGATATAACGTTCGTAAAGCTTTGAACTGGCAAATGGCTTTGACTGCTTGTCAAACAGTATTACCAGATCTAATCTTACTCGACATTATGATGCCAGAGGTCGATGGCTATGAGGTTTGTCAGCGTTTGAAAGCTTGGGAGCTAACTGCTGATATCCCCGTAATCTTCATTAGTGCGTTAGATGATGTTTTTGACAAAGTGAAAGCTTTTAGAGTCGGAGGTGTAGACTACATCACCAAACCATTTGAATTAGAAGAAGTTTTAGTACGTGTGCAAAATCAACTGGCGTTGAGAACAGCAAAATTAGAAATTATTAAGCTCAATGTTGAGTTGGAACAAAGGGTGAAACAACGCACTACGGAGCTAGAAAAAGCGCTGCAAAAACTTCAAGGGGAAATCGCTTATCGCCAGCAATTACAAAGTAAGCTGTTAGACATAGCATTACATGATTCGCTCACAGGCTTACCAAATAGAGTTTTGTTTATCAGACGATTAGAAAAAGCTTTAAACCGTGCTAAACAACAATCCGATTATCAATTTGCTATACTTTATTTAGACTGCGATCGCTTCAAAGTAGTCAATGATTCTCTTGGGCATTTGGTGGGAGATGAATTACTTTTAAGCATTTCTCACCGTCTTCAAGCATCTTTAATGTCTACTGATACTCTAGCAAGATTAGGTGGTGACGAATTTGCCATTCTTCTAGAAAACCCAATAGATATTAATCAGGTAATTAAAGTTGCTGAACTGATTCTAAAACAACTATCCCTCACTTTTAAATTATCGAGATATGAGGTTTTTATGAATGCCAGTATTGGCATTGCTTGGGGAAATCGAGATTATGAGCGTCCAGAGTATGTTCTACGAGATGCTGACACAGCAATGTATCGTGCCAAGGCTTTAGGAAGAGCTAGATACCACGTTTTTGATCCAGTAATGTATCAAGAAGCTATCCAGCTTTTAGAGCTAGAAAATGATCTGCGAAGAGCTGTTGCACGACAAGAATTTATTGTTTACTATCAACCAATTGTTTCGCTAATAACAGGCAGAATTGCTGGATTTGAAGCACTGGTGCGCTGGCAACATCCAATTCGAGGATTAATTCTTCCTACCGAATTTATTCCTGTAGCAGAAGAAACAGGTTTGATTAATATCATCAATACTTGGGTATTGCAGTCAGCTTGCCAACAATTACGCTCATGGCAACATCATCCAGCAATCTCAGAAACCCTAACTATTAGCGTTAATTTGAGCGCAAGGTTATTTGCACAACCTAACTTGATAGCACAAATTGATGAAATTATTGACGCAACTAAAGTAAATCCTGCCAACTTAGAGTTGGAAATTACAGAAAGTGTAATTATGGAAAATAGAGATGCAGTTAAAATAGTTCTTCAGCAATTACAAGAGCGAGAGATTAAGTTAATTATGGATGACTTTGGTACAGGTTATTCGTCCCTTAGTTATTTACATAGCTTTCCTTTGAATGGTCTGAAAATTGACAAATCATTTGTCAAACGTATGCAGGAAAATCAAGAAGATATGGGTTTAGTTCCCGCTATGATTGGTATTGCTGAATCAATGGGAATGAGGGTGATTGCTGAAGGTGTCGAAACTATAGAACAGTTAGCTCTCTTGAGAAGTTTAAACTGTGAGTTTGCTCAAGGATATCTGTTTTCTAAACCTATAGAACAAAAATCGGTTATTAATTTACTCGCGGCAGCACCTCAATGGTAATTAATATCTATCCAATGAAGCAACTTAATTACTTAAGTTTCGGTTGAATGATACATATAAAAAAACATAGTTAAAGAGCAGTTAGAGAATCTGGCTATCTAGTCTAATACTATTAAATATTAAATTGATAATTTGAAAATACTTAAACCTAAAATGAACTTAAACCAAAATAACAATTATAAAGGTAATATTTTGGTTGTTGATGATACTCCAGACAACTTGCGGCTTTTATCGGCAATGTTAACGGCACAAGGTTATGAAGTTCGCAAAGCCTTAAACGGTAAAATGGCCCTAACTGCCTGCCGGATTGTTTTACCTGATGTGATTTTGCTGGATATTAATATGCCAGATATGGATGGTTATCAAGTTTGCCAACAACTAAAAGCCGACGATGCAACTTCTGTAGTGCCAGTAATTTTTATTAGTGCATTGGATGATGTTTTAGATAAGGTTAAAGCCTTTGATATCGGAGGCGCTGATTATATTACTAAACCGTTTCATGGGGCAGAAGTTATATCACGAATTGAGAATCAAATTAATTTACGTTTGCTCCAAACTAAACTTCAAGAACAGAATTTTTTATTACAAGAGGCTCTTGGCAATTTGAAAACCTCTCAAGTTCAACAAATTCAAAACGAAAAGATGGTAGCATTGGGGCAGTTGGTAGCTGGGATTGCTCACGAAGTTAATAACCCAATCAGTTTTATCTATGGCAATCTCCAATATGCTGGTGAATATATACAAAACTTAGTGGATATTATTGAGGCCTATCAGCAGGAATATCCACAACCAACTTCTAAAATTGAGAAAATATTTAAGGACATAGATTTCAATTTTGTAACTAAGGATCTGCAAACCTTGATGGGTGCAATGTATAGAGGTGCAGATCGCATTCGAGAAATTGTGCTAGCACTACAAAACTTCTCTAGGCACGACGAAGCGCTGATGAAGCAGGTAAATATCCATGAAGGCATTGATAGCACCTTAGTGATGTTACAGCATCGACTCAGGGAAACAGCAAATCGTCCTAACATCGTTGTTATCAAAGATTACGGCAACCTACCCTTGGTTACCTGCTATGCCAGTGAACTGAACCAAGTATTTATGCATTTGTTGAATAATGCGATTGATGCATTAGAACAAGGGGCTGGAAACTGGGGGCTAGGAAGTGGGGAAGGTTCTCAATCCTCTATTCCCAGCATTAAAATTCATACACAGGTAACAGAGCCTAACCAGGTGAAGATTGCGATCGCTGATAATGGCCCTGGTATGGATAAGTCTTTGCAATCACGCTTATTTAATCCATTTTTTACCACAAAACCTGTAGGCAAAGGCAGCGGACTAGGCTTGTCGATTAGCTATCAGATTGTGGTGCAAAAACATCGCGGGCTAATTACTTGTTTTTCATCACCAGGGCAAGGAGCAGAGTTTGTACTCGAAATTCCTGTAGAGCAAGCTTAGTATTAAGTTCTTTGGTAGTGCTTGTATTACTTAATACCAAACTAAATATATTTGCTTTCATTAGTGACAAATGTTACATATAATAACCTAGTAAATGTGTTGATAACCGAACTTGTAATTGGAGAGTAACGCGCCTCGGAAGTAAAAATGAGGAAATCGGGACTTTTTATTTGTAACAGACTACATTTTTCAGTCGCATAAAAGCATAATAGAAATGTGACTGAATTGTTTGCCCCTTTACAATCCCTGAAAGAAGGTCACTGGTTCAAGCTCATTTGTGGAGCCAGTTTCCAACATTTGCCTGCGGTCAGAAGTTTAACATTAGCCTACACTTTGGCGGGTGCTGACTGCATAGATGTGGCAGCTGATCCGGCAGTGATTACAGCAGCGCAAGAAGCACTGCAAGTAGCCAGTAATTTAGCAGGAGATGCTCAAAACAGAGGCTTTGGCTACAAAGGAAACTTACCGTTTTTAATGGTCAGCCTGAATGATGGAGAAGATCCCCATTTTCGCAAAGCAGAGTTTAATTCTGCTGAGTGCCCCAAAGACTGTCCTAGACCTTGTGAAAAAATTTGTCCGGCACAAGCAATTGTGTTTAACGGTATAAAAGAAAACTACTTAGGTGTAATATCCCAAAAGTGCTATGGCTGTGGTCGTTGCATACCCGTTTGCCCATATGATATAATTTATACAAGCTCATATATGTCAACGCCAGGAGCGATCGCACCATTGGTAATGTCAACAGGAGTGGATGCCGTAGAAATTCATACAAAAGTAGGGCGTTTAGCAGAATTTCAACGATTGTGGCAAGCCATTTCACCTTGGGCTGATCAACTAAAAGTATTAGCCATTAGTTGTCCCGATGGCGAGGGGATGATTGACTACCTTCATGCACTCTATGACCTAATTGCCCCATGTCCTAGCGCCTTAATTTGGCAGACTGATGGTCGTCCTATGAGTGGTGATATTGGCGATGGCACTACTTTAGCAGCAGTAAAATTAGGACAAAAAGTTTTGGCAGCTAAGTTACCGGGATATGTGCAGCTAGCAGGTGGCACTAACAGCTACACCGTTGCCAAGTTGAAGGCAATGGGACTGCTGAAGGAAGCAGGGGAGCAGGGAGAAGGGAGCAAGGGCGAAATTTCCTCTCCTCTGCCCCCTGCCTCCTGCCCCTCTGCCTCAATTGCCGGAGTAGCCTACGGTAGCTACGCCCGTGTACTGCTGTCACCAATTCTTGAGCAGTTGGAAAATAAGGAGGTGAGTAACACCAGTGTTAAGGCGACTGTCCGCCTGGAAGAAGACGAAGTATTTCTCTGGGAAGCTGTAGAGCTTGCCTATTCTCTCGTTTCCCAGATCAAGTCACAACAGGAGCGCTAATCGCTCGTTCGTTATCTCTAAAAACGTCACCATAGAAAGCATGACGATTACAGACGATCTCCAAAAGTTGTTAGACATTTTGCCCCAAGACCTACGACAAGTACTAGAGGATCATCCTAAACGAGACAGTTTAGTCGAAGTGGTCTTGGATCTGGGTCGTCGCCCAGAGGCTCGCTTCCCTAATCAAGCTGAGTATCTGAGCGAGAAGCCCGTCACTCAAGAACAGATAGATGATTGCATTCAGCGAGTCGGAATTTTTGGCGGAGATAATCGAGCAGGAATTGAGCAGACTTTGCACCGAATCAGCGCTATCCGCAACCGCACTGGTAAGATTATTGGCTTGACGTGTCGGGTCGGGCGGGCGGTATTTGGCACAATTGGCATGATTCGTGATTTGGTAGAAACTGGTAAATCGATTCTCATGCTGGGGCGGCCAGGGGTTGGTAAAACTACTGCCTTGCGGGAAATTGCCCGTGTTTTGGCCGATGATCTCAATAAGCGAGTAGTGATTATCGATACCTCCAACGAAATCGCTGGGGATGGTGATGTTGCCCACCCCGCCATTGGTCGCGCCAGACGGATGCAAGTAGCTCATCCAGAACTTCAACATCAGGTGATGATTGAGGCAGTAGAAAACCATATGCCAGAAGTCATCGTAATTGATGAAATTGGCACAGAACTAGAAGCGTTGGCAGCTCGTACCATCGCTGAACGGGGTGTGCAACTGGTAGGTACTGCTCATGGTAATCAGATAGAAAACCTGATCAAAAACCCCACACTTTCTGATTTAGTTGGGGGTATCCAAGCGGTGACGTTAGGAGATGATGAAGCGAGACGCCGAGGCAGTCAAAAGACTGTTTTAGAACGTAAAGCTCCTCCCACATTCGAGATTGCTGTGGAAATGTTAGAACGGCAACGTTGGGTAGTACACGAAAGCGTTGCTGACACGGTAGATAATCTGCTTAGGGGACGACAGCCTAACCCACAAACGAGAACCGTGGATGAGCAGGGAAAAGTCTCGATTACGCGACAGTTGGCTGTGGTTAACGGTCGCGGTGGGCACCTCACAGTTGCCGATGACTCTTCTTCAGCAGCGCGGCCAGCCAATGGTTGGCGCTCATCTGGGCAAATGGTAGCCTTACCGCCATTGTCTGTAGAGCGGGAGAGAGTGACTGGGCGCACTGAGTTTGACCGCTTGCTGGATGAATCTTTCAATTACTCGGAAACGATTGATTTTAAAGCCACCAGAGAGCCAGGGCCAAATGGTGAAGATTTGCCACTGCACGTTTACCCCTATGGCGTCAGTCGCCACCAACTCGAACAAGTAATCAACGTGCTAACTTTGCCAGTGATATTGACAAAAGATATTGATAGTGCCGATGCAATTTTGGCACTGCGATCGCACGTCAAAAACCACGCCAAATTAAGGCAAATGGCCAAAGCCCGTCATGTACCGATCCACGTCATTAAGTCCAGCACGATTCCGCAAATTACCCGTGGCTTGCGGCGGTTGCTGAACATTGATGATCCAGACATGGCCGATGACCGAGAACTGCAACTGTTTTTGCACAGTGGCAGCGATGATGAAATGGACGCCCTAGAAGAAGCTAGGCTGGCAGTAGAACAGATAGTAATTCCCAAAGGACAACCAGTCGAGTTATTGCCTCGTTCTCCCCAAGTCCGCAAAATGCAACATGAGTTGGTAGAACATTATCGGCTCAAGTCCCATAGTTTTGGTGAAGAACCAAATCGCCGCTTAAGAATTTATCCGGCGTAATTTCACCCTTATCCCCTCTTCTACTATCAGGAGAGGGGAATTAACAACACAAACTTCATGTCTTATAGAAACTTCTGTTACTGGATACTTTATTCCCAGTAGAACAGATGCTCAGAGGACGTTATAAAAGTATTAAAGGAATTAATCAAGCAAGCCTTCGCGCATTAACTGAATCATTTTACATGGGCTTTTTGAGACTTTTCAAACATCATCGAAAGATATAAACTTGATAGCCCACATTCAACTTGACTTTCCTAATTACAAATTAATGCTTATCCCTTTGAAGAAGCTTTCACTTCATTAGCAATGATGCCTATTAAATTCAACTTACTCAAAATTTCTTGAGCTTGAGTTAGTTCATTTGGGGTAATCTGACCAATACGTACTACGATTGCAATTGCATTACATAAAGATGCTACGATACTGGCATCAACTCTGTCTAAAATAGCAGGAGTATCTATGATTACTAAGTCATAGGTTTGCTCAAATACTTCGAGAAGTTCTTTCATCCGCTCAGAACTGAGCAATTTTACTGCATCTTCTGGAACAGGCCCAGCAGTTAAAATATCAATGGCAGGATGAATCGGCTGGATATAATCTGCAACAGATGTATTTGTTTCATCAACCAATAATAAAGATAAACCCCAGTCATTAGAGATTTCTAGAATCTTGTGCAAGCAGGGATACCGCAGGTTAGCATCAATCACTAGTACCCGTTGATGCATGTGAGCAGCACTAGCCGCAAGTCCTAGTGACAAGGTTGTTTTTCCTTCACCAGCTAGTGCTGAAGTCAACATCAGAGATTTAAAAGGCAAAGGACACTTTAATATTTGAATATTTTGGTAGACCATATCCATATTTTCGTGATATGGCAATTTAGTTCTAGTCTCTACCACTGAGGGAGCTAAATTTCGCCGTCCATTCCAAGATAAGCGTGGAAGACGCTTCTTCATTTCACGGTCGGTAACTAATTTAGGTACTGTCCCTAGTAGCCAGAGGTTCGTTAGCTTTTGTAATTCTCGCAAAGAATAAATTTTATTATCAGACAGTTCCCAAATTAGTGCTGCCACCACACCTAAAATTGGTCCTATTATTACTCCCCCAAGTAAAAGTAATAATCTGCCCCTACCTGTATAAGCACCCAGATCTGGTGCTTCCAAGACTTGCCAATCAAACCCTCCTTGAGCAATTTTCAGCCCCAACGACTGTTGCGCCTGGAGCACCTGTTCAAGTGTTTTGCGATTCGTTTGTACCTCTGACAAGAGACGATTATACTCTGCTATTAAGCTGGGATATTTGTTTAGTTCTGAGCGAAGTCGCTTTTCAGAATCAATTAGACTTTTTTGATTGGCAATTAGCCCTAGAGCAGCCGTTTGGACTTGAATAACCTCTTCGATTAACTTTGAGCCAACGCCTACCATTTGCCCTTGGGTTAATAGTAGTTGTTTAGAATTGCCTGGATTGGCAACTTTGTCTTTTAGCGATCTTCCCGCTTCTTGTCGTAGCAACGCTAGTTGACTTTGACGTTGCTGCTTGAGTTTTTGCACAGTTGGGGAATTTTCTGTATAGCGCAACTGTTCCTGAGTTAGAGCCAGTTCAGTTTTTTGAATCTCATCGAGTAGAGATTGGTAGCGTGCTGACTGACTCAAACGGGAGGAAGACACCATTTTTTGCTCTAGGTTAGAGTGGCGAGCACGTGTGTCTTGAAGCTGTGCGCGAGTAGTTTGTAACTGTTTTTGAATGTCCGCAAGAGATTCTGAAATAATTTTGCTTTGTATTTCCGGATCAACTAAATTATGCTTTTTGCGAAATTGTTCTAAATTCTTCTCAGATTTACTTACTGCTTTTTTAATTTCTGGCAGACGAGCATTTACGAAAGAAAGCCCTCTATCTAAACGCTCTTTTTGCTGTTCTATGTTGTACTTTTGATAAGTAGTTTGTAAAGCTTGCAGCACTCTTTGTGCTTTTACTGGATCATTATCTTTGAAAGAAATCTCAAATACTTGGCTAGGAATTTTATTGATTCCTGTACCACTTTCTATTTGAGTTATATTCAAAGGTGATGTTCTACCTTTTCCTTTTTTCCCTTTGATATCTTCTAAGGTAATATTTGGATAATTAGGACGCAGCAAATCTACAGCTTTTTGAATCAACTTTGAACTCAGCATCAGTTTTAGCTGAGATGTATAATCAATAACTTGAAAATTAGAATTTGTAACTTCGCTGTCTGCATCTCTCTCGATATTACTTGAGCGTACCCCCTCATATAAGTTGGAACTTACTAATAACTGCATAGAGCTTTGGTACGTCGGTTTAGCAACAGCAGCTAAGATGCTTGCAACTAACATCACTATGCAGGAAATACCCAATATCAGATGGCGTCTGTGGGACAGAATTGTAGTAAATTGTTTGATGTCAACTGAGTTTTGTGAAGAGTTTATGGACATTTGCCCTTGATTTAAACTAGTGTTATTCATGATAAAATTCCTCTAATATCAAAATAATAAATCAGGAAAATTATCAAAAAATTTATTTGAAGTGAATTTTTCTGAACCTATAGACGAAACTTTAACTAAAATGATTCCAAGATGGAAAAAATGTTTCTACTGCATACAATTACGTAGACAAATGTAGCTAATCTGCCTAAAGTTTTATACATTATCAAATAATGCGATAGCTGCTACTAAGTTATGAGAATCAAATTACACAACATTATAAAAGTACGTTTTAGCATATTGCTGTTAGAGTAATTTTAAATATAATAATTAGAACCAAATAATATTTTTTAAACATATTATTTATAATTCAATAAAACTATTATTAAAACTTACAGCAGATTTGAGGTAAATGAGGCACACTAAATATTAGTGCATCAAGAATTACAATGAAACCGTACTCAGTTGACCTACGAGAAAAAATAGTAAATGCATACGAAAGAGGTGGCACGTCAATCAGAAAAGTTGCTGTTCAATTTGGTGTAGCAAAAAGCTATGTACAAAAGCTCCTCCAGCTACAGAAAACCCAAGGTCATCTAGAACCTAAAAAGCAAGGTGGGACAATTAAGGGTAAATTGGATGAGTACGGTAGCGAATTAGCCGAAATGGTTAAAAGCCATCCAGACGCAACTTTATCAGAATACTGCGAGTATTTTGGAGAAAAATATAACGTTTGGGTATGTGCAAGTGTAATGTGCTGTGCATTACAAAAACAAAAAATAACACGAAAAAAAAGACTTTACGCAGTAGCCAAGCGAAAACAGAAAGAGTCCAAAGGCTGAGAATAGAGTATTGGGATAAGGTAAAACACATAGACCCAGAAGACCTTGTTTTTATTGATGAAATGGGTGTTTTACTTGGTTTAACTCGGACTCATGCCAGAAGCGACAAGGGCAGTAGGGTGTATGATTTTAAACCATATTATCGAGGTGCGAAAGTCAGTGTAATCGGGGGAATCAGCTTAAAGAAAGTTTTAGCTGTCATGACTTTAAATGGTTCAATGGACGGGGATGTATATAAAGTCTTTACCCTTACATTTTTTGCTTCCACAATTATGGACTGGTGCAGTAGTTGTGATGGATAATCTTCCTGCACATCAAGTCGCAGAAATTAAACCCTTAATTGAAGGAGTTGGTGCAAGTGTTCTGTACCTGTCTCCTTATTCCCCGGAATTTAACCCCATTGAACATTGGTGGTCACAGTTAAAAGCGTTCTTGAAACAATTTTCTCCCAAAACTGCATCTGGAGTCGATGGTTTAATTAAAATAGCGCTTCAATTAATTAATCCTGAACATCTCAAAAATTGGTTTACAAATTGCTGCTACTGTACCTCATAAACTCCAAATATGCTGTATATACGCTATTTATAGGTTATATTTTGATAAAAATTTAAATTAATTTTAAATAATAATATGTAGATACAAGACTGATGTAGCAGATAAAATTTTGCTTTATTAATTTTAGAATCGGAAGTTATGTAAGGTTAGTTTGTACTTTTTATTGACGAAGTATTGAAATAAAAAAATGTAGTAAAAATTTTAGTCTTGAGAGCATGACTAAAGCCTTTACTACATATTTCTAAATTATGTTCTTTCAAAGAAAATTATATAGCTGATAATAATTCTAGATGATTGTTGTTATACACCAGCCTTTGTTAACTGGGACTCTCGCCGCCTCGGTACATCGTAAACCATGAAATCATGTGCCATATCCGTATTAGGAAAAATTGCACGGGCTTCTTGAAGTAAATCCTTTAACTCTAAAAGATTTCCGGGAGCATAGCGGGGGCTGAAATGAGTCATAATAAGCCGATGTGCTTTAGCAACTAAAGCTGTTTGTGCTGCCATTGTGCTTGTGGAATGCAACCGCTGAAATGCCATATCTGCATCTTGATGGGCAAAGGTCGCCTCATGAATTAACACATCTGCATCCTGTGCTAATTCCACCGCACCCTCGCAATAAACTGTGTCTGTACAGTAAGCAATCTTGCGTCCTATTTCTGTAGGGCCACACAATTCTTTACCATCAAATACTCGTCCATCGGTAAGAGTTACCGTTTCACCACGCTTGAGTTGACCGTAAACACGACCAGGAGGAATCTGCAATGCCTTAGCTTTTTCTATATCAAAGCGTCCTGCTCGGTCGTTTTCTGCTACGCGGTAGCCAAAAGCTGTAATTCGGTGATGCAAAGGGCCACAGCTAACCGTGAACTCATCGTCTTCATAAATTACTCCTGGACGAATGGCGTGAACTTTCACAGGATAGGAAAAGTGCGTGTGGGAGTAACGTAAGGCTGCTTGGATATATTCATTTAATCCAGGTGGGCCATAAATGTCAACTCGTTCCACATTACCAGCCAAGCCGCAACTAGCAAGAAGTCCCATCAAGCCAAAGATGTGATCGCCGTGCATGTGGGTAATGAAAATTCGGGATAGCTGGCTGATTTTTAGGTCACTCCGCAAAATTTGATGTTGAGTGCCTTCACCACAGTCGAATAACCACAGTTCTGCCCGTTGCGGTAATCTCAGCGCAACACTGGAAACATTGCGCGCTCTTGTGGGCACACCGGAACTCGTCCCTAAAAATGTTATCTGCACAGCGTTTTTTAGCCTTCCTCTTGCTCAGTTTGACGCTCTATTTTATATAGTGGCATGGTTGTTGAGCTTTCATACTTTTGATAAGCAAGAATTGAAGAGAACGCTCTGAGCGGGGGACATAAAGACGCACTTAAATCCCACAGATAAATCTGCGGGATTCAAACAAAGAAAAATTTCTTTTTTCTCCACGACTGAAGTTGCTTTCTTAAGACAGGGTTTAACTATTACGCCGTAAGTCCCCCGTTATAATTTGTACTCCCATTTAATGGTGGGAGATGTCACGCTAACACCTCCGCTGCTTTAACCTCTGACTGTACCTTGGCTTCTGCCTCTAGAAACTCAGCTACTTGAGCTTCAATTTCATCCCGGACAATCTGGCGATACTCCAAGAAATGCTCGATTTGGGCACAAACAGATAAATAACTACTTACTCCACCCGGATTATGCTGATACATATTCCACAAGTTACGCCAGAATTGCCAGCGTGTCTGACGACGGACACCTTGTCGCCAGCAAATGATCAGCAAGGCCCGGAGTACTTTCCAGTTCAATGGTTTCTTAGCACCTTTGCCTTTTTTGGGGTAGGTTGCTTCGCCCAAAATACGGTAGTGACGGTATGCACGATCCAAAAACCGTTCTGGCTCATACAGTTCCCAAAATGCCTCTACATATTCGCGGGCGATATCTGCTAACGGTCGAGTTGGCACAAAGTTCATCAACGTGGTTTGGTTGATGTTGGCAGATTTGCTACGGAGTCGTCCTTCTTTTTCTAATCGATGCCAAAGGGCTGTATCAGGAAGCGCTTGCAGCATACTAAATAAGGCAGTAGGAATCGCTGTTTGCTCTACAAACTTAACGATACGTGCGCCTGCTCCTGGTTTTTCGCCATCAAACCCAATAATAAAGCCTGCCATGACTCGCAGCCCTGAGCGCGTAATTGTATGCACCGCTTCACTGAGGGAGTCTCGCGTGTTCTGAAATTTCTGAGTGAAGGTGAGGCTTTCTTCGTCGGGGGTTTCAATTCCTAGAAAAACAGCCCCAAAATTACACGCTACCATTAAATCCATCAGTTCTTGATCTTGGGCTAAATCAACTGAAGCTTCTGTGGCAAAAGAGAAGGGATAGTGATGTGCTACCATCCAAGGCTGGAGTTCCTTCAAAAATAATTTGACGTTGCGTTTATTACCGATGAAGTTGTCATCCACCATAAAAATGCTACGCCGCCACCCCAGTTCGTAGAGGTAATCAAGTTCTGCTAACAGTTGAGTTGGGCTTTTGGTGCGTGGTTTGCGACCATAGAGAACAATAATGTCGCAGAACTCGCACTGGAACGGACATCCACGCGAAAATTGTACCGACATCTCCGCATAGGCATCAAACTCCAGCAAGTCAAAGCGCGGAATCGGAGTGTTGGTAACATCTGGTTTTTCACCACCAGAGCGAAATACGCCTGTACGATCGCCCCGTGCGATCGCCTCCACAAATAACGGCAGCGTAATCTCCCCTTCATCCAATATCAAGTAGTCTGTTCCAACTTCTGTCACTTCATGGGGTAGTGCTGTAGCATAAGGCCCACCCACAGCCACACGCTTACCCCGTTCCTTTGCCTCTCGAATCTGGTCTAGCAAATCCTCTTTTTGCACAATCATCGCCGACAGAATAACCAAATCTGCCCAAGCCCATTCTGCTTCTGTGATCTGCCGAACATTCCGGTCTACTAGCTTGAATTGCCATTCTTGAGGCAAAATCGCAGCTACAGTCACCAAGCCCAGAGGCGGTAGCATCGCCTTGCGGTCTAACAAAGCCAGTGTTTTTTCAAAAGACCAAAAACTTTTAGGAAAGCGAGGATATACAAGTAAAATATTCATCAAAGGTGATTGTAATGCCTAAATTTTTGTTGCTGGTTTAGTTTATACAAAGGTTAAACAGGGGGCGATATTTTCGGCACTCCTACTAAGTGCAGCAAAAGGTTTATGATTATTTGTCTAGTTATAGAGCGATCGCTTGAATAATCATAACACTCAGTAATTGTCAAGCAATTTTCAAAAATTAATAGTTATCCTAGCATCGAATATTACTGGGTGTCGTAGTCAAAGCATTAAGGCAATGGGTAATACAGGTAAGGAATTACCCATTACCTGTTTTAGGTATGAAACATCACACTTACTAAAGGCAGAAATGCCAATAGAAAATTATTCCAAGATTGCAATTGAACTTCAGGGGTGGGTTCTGGTGGCGCTAAGAGAGCATCTATTCTCTGCTCTAAGCGATCGCTCCCTGGTGAACCTAATGCAGCACAGCAAATCTCTGATGATAGTACGGGGGTGGTGCTGACTACCAAAAGCAATGATTCTGCTAGTAATAGGGGGTCTACCTGTGATGCAGCATAACCATCGGCTCGTAATTCGCGCAAGATTAAGAGTTCTTCCCACAAAGAGTCTGTATTTGGTAACCACGCAGTACAGTAACGCACCCAACCCAGCCAGAAAAACCAAAACGTGTCTCGGTAATGGTAATGCCCTTGCTCATGTGCCAAGACGCTTTCTAAATGAGCAGGTGAAAGAGTTTGCAGTAATCCTTGGCTAATTACTAATTCAGGTTGCCAAAAACCTATTTGGCCTGCGAAAAGTGCGCCTGTGTTGAGTAGCCGGACTTGCCTAGTGCCAAAATCAACCAGAGGAGAGTTCCGGGCAGCTTTCACAGACTGCCATCCTTGGAAAGCAAGTTTAATACATAAAATGTTAAAGAATGCAAGATACATCAACGCTAAAATATAACTGATCCAGCCTGTATACATTCCGCCCATTTTGCCTTGGGGGCCCATACACAGTACAGCGATCGCAGTCATGAATAGCAGTAAGGGCGGAAACAGAAATAAAAATAGCGATCGCCGCCACCGCAGACTCCAATTACCGTGAGAGCCAGTCCAGGAGGATCTTAACCACCAAGCAACTGCCAAAGCAGCCAAAATCATCATCAAATGCATCATTGTCCCTCCCTGGCTTGTCGTGCGGCTTGAATGCGTTTGGCGATCGCTTCTATTTGCTCGCTGGCGGCTTCATCCAAACTATCTGCGAAGGCAGCAATTACATCGGGGTTACCTACTGCCAGAAATCGCTGCAATTGCTCATGCGCTTTGATTACCTCTGCCTGCTGCTTTGTCAGCATTGGCCGCCAATAGAATGCCCGCCCTTTTTTGTCGCAGGCTAGCCAACCTTTATCGGTAAGGCGGCGCAGAACGGTGGTTACAGAAGTGTAAGCTAACTCTCGGTTAGGGTCAGACAAAATGCGATCGTGTACATCCTTGACTGTAGCCGAACCCAGTTGCCAGATAATCTGCAAAATTTCTGCTTCCAAAGGGCCTACAGACAGTTGTTTAGGGCGATAGTCGGGTAAAGGAGCCATATCAATTTTGGATTTGAGATTTTAGGTAAGTGAATTAGACGTAAAAATTCCCCTCTCTATTGAGTAGGCTTAACGTGAGTGCCTGAAAATATCTATCTTTTTTCAGATTACCTTTGATTGCAACTCCTAGCTTGAAAATAGGGACTGGGGACTGGGGAGGAAAGATTTTCATTTCCTGGTTGTGGGCAAAAGCCCATGAATGGCTGGCTTGAAAATATTGCTGAGTGCTGAATTTTGAGTTAAGAGGAAGTTGTATAAAGACACACAAAGCCAGATGTATAGAGCAACCTTATTATCTTCCGCTGTTGTTTCTTACTGAATCTTTCATCCTTTAGATGACACTAAGTGGTTAAAATGTGATCTCGGCAGTATTAGATCAGGCGTATCTAAGACGTGAAGCTATTTGTTTATCACACCCCGGAATTGACTCCAAAAGATCCAGCCCCAGAATGTGCGATCGCAATCGATGTTCTGCGAGCCACTAGTACAATGGCGACAGTCTTAGCAGCTGGAGGCGAAGCTGTACAAGTCTTCAGCGATTTAGATCAACTCATGGAAGTTAGCGAAAAATGGCCCCCTGCAAAACGGCTGCGAGCCGGAGAACGCGGTGGTGCAAAAGTAGCTGGCTTTGAATTGGGTAACTCTCCCCTCGACTGCACACCAGAACTGGTACAGGGATGTCGCTTGTTTATCAGTACCACCAATGGCACTCGTGCTTTACAACGGGTACAAGATGCCCCAATTGTACTAGCAGCAGCCTTAATCAATCGAGCTGCGGTGGTGAAATTTCTCCTAGAAAAGCAACCAGAGACTGTCTGGCTTGTTGGTTCAGGTTGGGAAGGCAGTTTTTCCTTAGAGGATACAGTTTGTGCCGGTGCGATCGCCCACAGCATTTTACAGCAAACTCATCTGTCACAAGAGGAATTAGCTGGTAATGATGAATTAATTAGTGCGATATCTTTATACTCTCAGTGGCAAGATAACTTGTTAGGACTTTTACACCAAGCTAGTCACGGCAAACGTTTGTTGCGCCTGGAATGCCATGAAGATTTAAAATATTGTTCCCAAACCGATATTTTAGATGTTTTACCCATACAGCAAGAAGCGGGGGTTTTGAAAAAACAAATTTAACACTTTACCTTTTAATATTTGTCCCCTTCTCAGCATTAGCCGGGAAAGGGGCAAATTTTCTACTTCCTTAAATTGTCAGCTATGCACCTAACCATCCAGCTAAGTTTTTTTGTTGCACAGAATCAGGATTATTTACTGCAATCACTTGATACCTTATGGGACGCGGATTTGCCAAAGTCACCGTTAGAGAACGGAGTAGGTCTTGGTGAAAAACAGTCACTTGAATGGTATCTTTTGGTTGGTAATCTTTCAGGCGATCGCTTAACCCAGTTGCTGTTACTTTAATACCATTAATTGCTAGTAACTCATCACCTGGATCAATTCCTGCTAACTGTGCAGGTGAACCCGCCTCGACAAACTTAATCATCTCTTTTCCATTCTCAGTATTTACCTTTACACCTAAATAAGGTTCTTCTTCTTGCTCCGTCGCTAATTGCAAGCCAAAAGGAGCTAAATATTCATTCAAAGGTAACTCTTCTGTGCCATCAATATAAGATTTAAAGAAATCACTTAAATCTCTTCCCGCTATCGATTCAATTACTGCTTGTAACTGTTCTGAAGTATAGCCAATTTCTGCTTGCCCGAATTGCTGCCACATTTTTCGCATGACATCATCCAGGGAGCGGCGATTGTTATGTTGTGCTCTAATTAACAAATCGAGTAGCAAGGAAACCAATGCTCCCTTTAAATAATAAGAAATTTGGGAATTGCCGCTATTAGCATCTGAACGATAGAGTTTAATCCAAGCATCAAAACTCGACTCAGAAAGTGGTTGAACTTTGCGCCCTGGGGTTGTCAGAAATCTGGTAATTTCCTTACTTAAATGATTCAAATACGACTTAGCATCATAAATTCCTGCCCGCAAAGGAATTAGCAAGTCATAATAGCTCGTAGTGCCCTCACAAAACCACAGGGAGGGTGTATAGTTTTCCTGGTCGTAATCAAAAACTTCTAGGGCTTTGGGGCGAATTCGCTTGACATTCCACAAGTGAAAGAACTCATGTGCTACCAATTGGATAAAGCGATCGTACTTGTCCTGAGCGCGGAATCCAAAACGCTGATAGATTAGGGAGCAGCAGTTTTTATGCTCTAAACCACCATAAGCTTGGTTAAATAAATGTAGTAGAAACACATATCGCTCATAGGGTAAACCATCAAATAACTGCGCTTCCACCTGGATAATTTTTTCGATATCAGAAATGATTTCATGTGGTTGGAAATTTCCCTCTCCCCAGATTGCTAGTTCATGAGGTTTTCCTAATACCTCAAATTTATACAACTGGTGGTTCCCAATCTCAAAGGGACTATCTACAAGGGTGTCAAAATCGGCAGCACAGAAAGTATTGGCTTGTCCAGCATCTGGTGATAAAGCGGTAGTGATCTGCCATTCAGAACGTGGAGGTACAATTGTCACGCGGATTGGTTGTTTCTCCCAACCGGGTACTCTAAAAAACAGTGCTGCACCATTAAAGTAGCCGTGAGTGGCATCTAAATGGTTTGTCCGTACTGATAGTTCGTTAGCAAAAATGCGGTAACTTATGGTTAATTCTGAAATACCGCTTGTTTCTATCTGCCAATGATTTTTACTGATTTTCCACCAAGGTAAAGGTTTATCGTCAGCAAAAGCGGCAAAATCTTGTAAATTCTTGGCATATTCTCGCACCAGATAGGAACCAGGTGTCCATACCGGGAATTTTAAATCGAGAATAGGCAATGGGTAGCCTATAAGGTGCAAAGTTACCTCAAACAGATGCGTTTCTGGTTGTGGCATTGTCACCAAGTAATGAATAGTCGGCAAGCGTTTTTGGACGTGGGTGTCGGGACGAGGAGCTATTACTTCAGTCATCTTGAGTGCTGAGTCCTGAGTGCTGAGTTATTTGTTAATAGTGAATAGTTTAGGACTTACGCACCGAGTTTGTCCCTTGAGGCTGGGTTGAAGGACGTAAGAGTTTGGAGATGTCAGGCTATTAAACGCCTACGCCTCTTCTAAATGCTTAATTTTCATTTCACTGTGTAAGTTCAGCACTTACTATTCGGCGCTGATTAGACTTTGCCAGCTAAATTTATTAACTGTTTGAAGTTAACCAAATAAATGATATTGCTGGTGGTGTCAATTTCAATCCAGCCTTTTTCATGTAGCTTCTCCATAATTTTGCCGGTTTCGTCAAGGCTGATTTCTGTTACCTCTGCCAAATCTTTAAAAGGGATATTAAAAATTTCTCTTCCCTTGTCTGATTTTTGACCATAGCTTTCACCCAAACTAACTAGGGTCTGGGCTAGTTTAACTGCTGGCGGTGAAGACCGCATTTGCAAGCGCAGGTTTACCTGTCGTAATCGCCGCACCATCAGTTGTAGCATTCGGTGATGTAAGTGCGGATCTTTAAATAAAATTTGAATAAAACGCTCTCTGGCCACACTAAGCAATTTTACAGGCGACAAAGCAATCACATCAGTTGAGCGCGGAGATTCGTCTAAAACGGCCATTTCTCCGAAAAAATCACCTTTACCTAAAATTGCCAAAGTTACAAAATTATCTCCAGAGGTGCGCCTGACTTTAACCCAACCAGAAACTAAAAAGTAAACTGCATTACCCCAAGCATCTTCCATCAAAACGGCTCGTTCAGCTGGGTATTCGTGGTCAATTGCAACGTTAAGCAGCCATTCCAAAGTCTGGGGGTTGGCTGTACTCAGTAAGGGGAAAAGTTCACTAAAAACCTCAGTCTGCATGAAATATCCGCAAAAAATGGATTTAGAGGGAGAAAATTAAGTTGACTATTATAAGTTTTAAACTGTAATCATTCACTGAATACGGTAGCAATTCTGCTACCAATTTAATTAAGAATGTTCAGTTTTTTAGGTCTGTTATCCTAAGTACAACATAACAATTATGTATGCGATCGCAATCAGCGGTTTTACTGACAGAAATTTATTTACTCTTATTTGGTGGTTGGCTATCACCAGCCAGGATGTTAATTTGTTTATTTAAATTTTCCACTAGTTGATTCAAAGCAACCACAGCCTCTAATTGCTCAGATTTAAGGCTGGGATTGAGCAGTAGCCGTTTTTGTAATTCATGCAACTTCAAGCTTAGTTGCTGAGTTATTCCTAAAGTATCGCGGCTAAGACGATCCAACTGCTGCTGTTGATAGAATTTTAATGCTGCTCCCCGCAGCACTTGTAGTGTAGCCTCTTCACCATAGATCCCAGGCATCACCCGCAAGCGTAGTAATAAACTGTTTTGTTGATCTGGCCATTCTGTCTCTACCTGTTTTGGTTCTGTAACGGTATCAACAGGTAATCCAGCAAATTGCTTCAATTCGTTAATTACCCCTTGAAAAAGAGATAGGGACAAATCTTCGATGACAGATTGCAAGACTCCATTGTCACTCCAGAGTATTCTGCCTTGGTCAGACTGCCTTTCCAAATATAGGCGACCAATTCCTCCAGCCACAACTCTCCCTAATAATTCTTCTAGTAATTTCTTGGGTGATAGCGTTACTAGTCCCTCAATCGAACTGAAGGTATCTGAAATTGGCACTGGCAAAATAGTTAAATTTTCCGGAGTTACTGGCTCACAATTGTTCTCCTCTTCGCTTTCTTGGATAGGGGGAAAAGCAGTGCTAGTGGGAGACACATTATTTGCAGTAGGGATAAAGGAATAATCTACCTGTAACCTAGCAGGTTGTAATAATTCTGCCTGAGAATCAATCCATGTCGTTTGCTGATCTAGCTCAGAGTAATTAGCTTTGTCGGTAAGACTTGCTACATTCTTTTTTGAGGTAAAGTTCAGCCTTGGCTGATACTCATTTTTAGCATCTGAGTGGGATGTATTCTTGTAGTTGAGATAGGCTGAGAGGATGGTACGGTGAATATCAGCAGGAATCGCCTCAATCACCATTGAGCAATGAATATAAGACAAAATACGATTAACGTAATCTAGTGCTTCCCTGTCTTGCTGATGAACCATACCCAGCAAGAGCTGATTGTCTTCTAATCCCAAGGGCAAAATTTGATGGTAAAGGCAAGCTTCAAAAGATAAAAGATTATCAATTAGTTCAAATATTTGCTTTCTTTCATAAAGAGACTCCGTGAGGCGATCGCGTTCTTGCTCCCCTTGACGTGCAGTAGCAGTTAGCACTTGCGGCTCAATTTCTTCATGATCGGTAAGTTCGCCCTCTGAAGACAACATAGGTTTGATGACTTGGTATTTAATGGTAGTACTATTTTGCCTCTAACTTATTTAGTAGTAAATAAAGATACATCCAATATTTTTAAAAGTTAAATTAAATACCAAAATCTAGAAACTTAATTTAGGATTATGGATTTGGGATTTATCGCCAATCCAGAATTTCAAAGGAAAAGTCCGCTTGGTATTACTTAAGTCGTAGTACTATTTTATACATATAATTTCCACCCTTTCATGCAGTTCTCTACTAGTAAATTACTATCTCAACTAGGCTGATGACTTAATCTAGTTAGGGAACTCCAAAAAATAAATTATCCAAATTTCTGGACTCAACACGACTGTTCCTCCCCCCTGCTCACGGCAGTCGCTACAACGGTGGGAAACCCAACGGACACTTGCTTCCCTGCGGGAACGCTTACAGCGAACAAATCGGCAAAGTCTTTTGGCAGTTCCTTCTTGGGAGCCACTGACGGGTACGCAGGAGTTTCACGCCACTTCCCTCAAGTCGGGGAACCCGCCCACGGGGGTGGCTCCCCAAGTGGAGCAAGTGGCGCAAAGACCACCGTTGTAGCGACTGCCGACGCGTCCTACGTTGCTACCGCTACGCTAACACCAACGCAGTGTCCTCCGCAACGCGCTGCCTCGCCTGCCCTAAACGCGATGGGATATTTTTTTATTTGGAAGTCCTTTACTCCTGAGTTCTTAAAGCTTGGGCTACAAGATAGACTTTAGCCCATTCACCCATTACTTGATGAGTTTTGAGTTTTAATTGTTGGGCTGTTGCCTCTATTGAATTACCTGCTTTACGCAAATCTAAGATTTGCCGCCCAACAGAACTTACTTGTTGGTAAAGTTGCTGCCACTGGTTCTGGGTTAATCCCAGGTTGTGTTCTTGTAAGGAAATTGAAAGCCAGTTATCCACGAGTTCTGGTTTACCTTTGAGGGCAAAAACACGCACAGCATGGTAGCTAATTTTTTCCCGTAGCCGATATACTTCCTTAATTGGTTTATTGAGTTTCTTGGCGATCTCATCTTGAGGCTTGCCTTGCAGATACAGTCGTAGCCATTCTACTGCTTCTGTTCCAAGATTTTGTTGTAAATAGTTTTCAAATTCTTGTTGTACTGCCTGGCGCAGTACTTGTTGCTCTTCTATTTCTTGCGCCTCTTGATATTCTGCGATCGCCTGACTATCAACTAAGTTAACTCGATTGTCGCTGTCGTCTGTGAGAATTTCTTCTGAAACTAGCCTAATCATGTCACTGCTAGGCACTTGAGTTAAACCACCACGCTGAGTCCGGCGCAGGTAGTTCACAAAACGGTAAACCAGAAGCGGTTGATTCCGTACTGGTCGCAAACAATATTCTTCGATACTGGCAAACAGTAGAGTATCTCGCAGTCGCTTATCGCCTGTAACTTCAGCGATAGCAGCCATTTGCTCTTGGATGTAGCTATCACTTTGGAGTAACTCCTGGATCACTTCTTGTAATACATCAATTACACTACGCTGGCGATCGCGGCTGAGGGAAACCCAAGTTTGAATTTTATTGCGTAATGTCATTAAACTCGCCAACCGGGTTATTAGGTTGCGATAAGCACGTTCTCTTGCTATGCCCAAGTAACGTTGCAATAGAATTCGATAACGATATTCCATCGCTTGCTTGGCAATCTCTAGGTCTTTCGGATTGAGCAGATCAAACCGTTGAAAGTCACGTCCCAACAGCCACAGAATTATACTTTCTTTGGCAGCTACGCTTTGTTCTGGACACTCTGCTACCAGGCGTTTTCGCCAATATTGCGCCAGTTTTTCTGCTTCTGTTGCCATAGCGAGATTGCGCTCCTCGAAACCCTGTTTTAAAGTTTGCATCACAACCCCCATTTACCCCACTTAACTTATTAACTGGCAGTTGCCCCTAAATTCATCTTCTTCATGAAGACATCTCAGTGATTCCATAGTTATTACGTCTGGAATGACCAACTTTATGCAAAAATTCTCTATTGCTGGTTTTACTTTTAGTCTCCAAGTACTGTAAATCCCCCTATCTGAAGCATTTTTACTCAATTACACAAATTATAAATTTTTATAAACTTATCACTGGGTAACTAAGAAAAACAATTTGCCTATAGTTGATGAGGATATCCTTATGTTGTGGAAGGGTTTGCAAGAGTTGGCATTTTGCACCTGATAAAAAAGTGAAGACGATTCACTTTCATCCAGACGTTGTAGCTTTTATATAAGTTTCACTTCTCTAAAGTTTCTCAGTAAAAATATAAAAAATTTGTAAGTTTCCATAACCATCCTTAAGCTTCTTGCAACAGCGCCTTTTGTAATTTTGTTGTGTAAGGGACAAACGTAAGATATATAACCTTATTTTGAAAATCCCACTGAAAATATAACAGTACCCATTAAGGTACTATTTTCATATATTTCTTAGACGCTTCTTATAAGTAAGCGTTAAAGCTAGACTGCACAGCAACCTAAAATATAATTGCATTTACATTTACTTTCATGACGCAATACATTAGGGACGCTGCGAATAAATGTAGATTTTTAATCTTGCTTGGCTATTAGATATAATGGTGAACTTCGACTATTTTTTACAGCTAAACTCGCAGAATAAAACGACTTAAAAATTAAATTATTACCCATTTGTATTTGTTAAAACTTCCAAACTTTTGAAAATCATCTCAAGATTAACAGTTAGTAATCAATGAATAGAGACGCGATTACTCGCGTCTATTTTGATATTTCATGGTCAAGAAGTATAGGTCAATAATTTATTGCCATTGTGAACTTTTGACTCTGGGGTTTTGGCTAAATAATCAACAAATCTAACTTTATCGCCCGTTCGATGATCTAACGATTGGGTTTTCCACAGAATCTCGATATTGTTGGACTGCTTCTGTATAAGCAATGGGCAGAACAGCTTCGACGTTTTCATGAGGTCTGGGGATAATAACCCAAGATTCTAAAGTACCACCATGAACATTCTCAGCAGCTTCAACACCAGCAGCCATAGCGGTCTTGACTTCAGAAACATCCCCACGAATATTTACTGTAAAGCGGGCGCTACCTACTCTGATATACCCAACAAGGGTAACTCGACCAGCTTTTACCATAGCATCTGCTGCTGCTAGTACAGCAGGAAAACCTTTAGTTTCTAGTGATCCAACTGCCTGTAGTGACATTACTAATCTCCTGTATGAATAAATTTATATGGCGTTACAAGTTAATTGTACGAAGCTTCGCTACCAAATTTTAATGGCGAACTTGTTTAAAAGATGCGAAAAGGATCGCTTTTATCGGTGAAGTGGATTGGTAAAATAGTCTCCACATTTTCCGGGGGATTAGGAACTATGTAATGGGTAATTACTGTATCGACCTTTACTTGCTCTCCCGCATCAATTCCTGCTTCAACAGCTCTTCTAACTTCAGCAACGTGTCCCCGAACAGCGACTATCAAGCGGCCGCTTTCTGCTATACCATAATATACCAGTGTGACTGCGGCAGATTTCACCATGGCATCTGCTGCTGCCAATACCGAAGGAAAACCTAAAGTTTCAATTACGCCAACCGCCATTGGCATGGCTATACTCTCCTGAGTTAAGGATAAGTGATATTTATTGTACGAGGCTTTAGTCCCAATTTTGACATTCTGGACAATTTTTTTGAACTGGGCATAGGGCATTGGGCATTAGTATTCATACTCAGCACTCAGCACTCAGGATTCAGCACTTACGATTCATCACTGTTCGGCACACTACGGTAAACTAAGGTTTATGTTTCCTAGTTTTTTACCTACAGCAGTTGGGCGACTGACAGAACCAGCCTCGATCGCACTAGCGCAGAGTATTCAATCTCAAGCGATCGCTACTCCCCTAAATAATGAACCAATCACTACAACTTATGTACATCAAGGTAGTGGTGGTACACCGATTTTATTAATTCACGGTTTTGATAGTTCTGTATTTGAATTTAGGCGGCTTTTACCGCTGCTTGCAGTAGATAATGAAACTTGGGCTGTGGATTTGTTAGGTTTTGGTTTTACAGATCGACCTACTGGTATTACTTATAGCCCAACTGCAATTAAAACTCATCTTTATTATTTTTGGAAAACCCTGATTAACCAACCTGTAATTTTGGTGGGTGCGTCGATGGGGGGTGCGGCGGCGATTGATTTTACACTTACTTATCCAGAAGTAGTGCAGAAATTGGTGTTAATCGATAGCGCTGGTTTGAAGAGCGGTTCACCGTTAAGCAGATTGATGATTCCCCCATTAGATTATTTAGCCACAGAATTTTTACGTAATCCCAAAATCCGCGATCGCATTTCCCGCGCTGCTTATAAAAGTCAACACCTTTACTCTGTTGATGCTCTAGATTGTGCAGCATTACATCTACAAACGCCTAGTTGGAGTCAAGCTATAATTGCTTTCACTAAAAGTGGTGGTTACCGTGCTTTTAGATTTAAGAAAATAGCAACAATTTCACAGCCAACGCTGATTTTGTGGGGAGATTCGGATAAAATTTTGGGTACTAAAGATGCCTATAGATTTAAACGGGCAATTCCCCATAGCAAACTCATCTGGATTCAAGATTGTGGTCATGTTCCTCACCTAGAACAACCACAAATTACTGCCCAACATATTTTAGAATTTCAAGGTAAATCATAGATAAATTGAGATGCTGGGAGAATCGCTAATCAAAAAGGCTATATTTGCGATTTCCCAATACCTGATATCTCCATGCAGTTGCTATTTACCTGGAAGTTGTATCAACTTGCTTAAACTCTAGTCAAGCAACCACATCTGCGAAGAAGTATCTTCAGACTCGTCTGGTTGTGTTGTAGCCAGTCTTTCCGAACTTCGATATGATTTTCTGTAGTTGATTGGGTTATAGGGTTCTTTTACTGGTTTATAGATTTCCTTTTGTTGCTTCAAGGAGCTACTTTCTTTTACAAGCTTGGAACTAGCTTCTGCAAGGCTTTCCTTTTCTTGCTTTAAGGAGTTAGTTTGTTCTATGAGCTTAGAATTAGCTTGCGTAAACTTTTCCTTTTCTTGTCTTAAAGAGTTAATTTCTTCTATGAGCTTAGAATTAGCTTGTGTAAACTTTTCCTTTTCTTGCTTTAAAGAGTTAATTTCTTCTATAAGCTTAGAATTAGATTCTGCCAAGTGTACGGCTGCACTTTTAGCTTCGTCAAGCTCTTTTTTTAGCCGTTCTGCTGATGCTTTTTGTTCAGACACAGCCGAGTTTAAATCAGTTATTTTTTCTTGGAAAGAGGCTTCTTGTTGATGAGCTTTTTCCAGCTTGTCTTTCAACTCTTTAAGGGTTACTTCTAAATCGGCCTTAGTCTGATTTGTACGCTTAGAAGTTGCTGGCCCGTTTGTCTGTGCTAACGTTTCTTCTGCGGAAGCATTTTCTTCAGTAACTGCTTCCGCAGTAACTTCAATGGTTGGTTCACCTTCGGAAGGCGTAAATTTTTGTACTTCTTCTTGTAATAAGTCGGAGACAGAGCGTTTCTTAACCATTATTTCCTCCAGTCATGCTGTAATTCATCGGCAACACGGCGGTAATCTGATTCTGCTTCCCGTGCATTTTTTCCTCGCCATTGAGTAATCGCCACACCCTCAAGTGCTGATCGTTCGTGAGCTTTATAAGCGCGGATCAAGGTTTTACAAACAGGAATTCCTAATTGCATGAGAGTGTTTTGGGCCTCTATTGCTTCACCTAAACTCCGCGTATCAACTTTGGTTAGCAGCACCCGATGGGGAACTCCCACAGGAGTGACAGCTTTTCTGACTGTCTCAATCAGGACAGCTAGATCCATTGCTGCTGGGGGTGTAGGTAAAACTAGATAATCTGCGATCGCTACTACCGCCGCTAATGCTTCAGAGCGCAGCGCCGGAGGCGTATCTACTACTACTAAATCGTAACTTGTTAGCTTTCGTAAATCACCTAAAAGTTGTGGATCGGTTTCTTGAGCTAGATCAAATCCCATACCATTCTCATTGCGCCCAAACCACCAACTGGCAGATCCTTGAATATCTGCGTCAATTAGAATCACCTTTTTTTCTTGAGCAAAGTTTGCAGCCAAATTGACTGCGGTAGTCGTTTTACCGACTCCGCCTTTACCGTTAAGGATAGCGATGATCTTTGGCACTGCTTACTTCCGACGCTGCCATATAAGAATATACTGCTTTGTGCGTCTAATACTTATTTTGCTAACACTTGCTTACAATCTAAGATTGCTAACAATCTAACTTTATTATAAAAGGTTTTACTGCTTATTTAGTAGTAAATACTTATCAATCTAGATTTAATTTCTGATTATTTCTGCATTTGTGCAAAAACCTCAAACTCTGTTTGTTGCTTCTCTACTCCTGTGCGATCGCAATGATAAGCCTTTAAGCAGATACGATATTAGCCCTCAAGAACAGAAAAACTTGTAACAATAAAATCCGAAGCTCATCAACTCCTCTAGATTTCTATGACAGTGACTAACAACCTACCTCATGGCCCAAAATTGCCGCGCTTTCTGCGGCTAATGAAATTTATTACTCGACCAGTGAAATATGTAGAAGATTTTGCCAAAACCTACGGCGATCACTTTACTATCTGGGGTAGCAAAGATACTCATATTATCTACTTTAGCCAACCCCAAGCACTGGAGCAGATTTTTACTGCCGATCCCAAGCATTTTGAGTCTGGGGTGGGTAATGGAGGTTTAGGATTTTTGTTGGGCAGTAACTCTTTGATTTTACTAGATGGCGATCGCCATCAGCGCCAACGTCAATTATTAACCCCTCCTTTTCATGGCGAAAGAATGCGGGCTTACGGCCAGGACATTCGGGAAATAACTCAGCAGGTAAGTAGCGAGTGGAGTATTGGCAAACCTTTCAATATCCGTAGTTCGATGCAAGAAATCACCTTGCGCGTTATTTTACGGGTTGTGTTTGGCTTAAATGAAGGACAGCGTTTCCAACAACTTCAGCAATTGCTCAGTTCCTTACTAGACTTCATGGGTGGTTCACCGTTAATGTCCACTGCTTTGTTTTTTAATTTTGTGCAAAAAGATTTAGGTGCTTGGAGTCCGTGGGGACGGGTGATGCGCCTATTGCAACAAATTGATCAACTGATTTATGCGCTGATTGCAGAAAGACGCACTGAAACTCAGCAAAATCGGCAAGATATCCTCAGCTTAATGATGGCTGCTCGTTATGAGGATGGGCAACCAATGTCCGATGAAGAGTTACGTGATGAATTGATGACATTATTAGTAGCAGGGCATGAAACTACTGCTTCTGCATTGACCTGGGCTTTTTATTGGATTGACCAATTACCAGAAGTGGGTGAAAAGTTATTGCGAGAACTGGATACCCTTGGTGTGAATCCAGATCCAAGTAGCATTGCTAAGTTGCCGTATTTGACAGCAGTTTGTCAAGAAACCTTACGGATTTACCCAATTGTAATGAATGGTGTGCCACGGATTGTGAAATCCCCAGTTGAAATTATGGGTTACAAAATCCCAGAGAGAAATGTCATCATCCCTAGTATCTACTTAGCGCACCATCGGGAAGAAGTTTACCCCAATTCAAAACAATTCAGACCAGAACGCTTTTTAGAAAGGCAGTTTTCTCCTTATGAATACTTACCTTTTGGTGGCGGTAATCGTCGCTGTATAGGTTTGGCATTTGCTCAGTATGAAATGAAAATTGTCTTGGCAACAATTCTGTCGCGTTTCCAAGTATCGCTGATGAGCAAGCGTCCTGTGCATCCTGTACGCCGTGGTTTAACTATGGCCACACCAGCAGGAATGCGGATGGTTGCAACACCTCAAGTAAAGCGTGCAAGTACGCCAGTGGCAGTGTAAGCAAGTAGGGTGGGCATTGCCCACCAATAACTTCGCAATTTGCTAAGATAATAAATGTCTCCTGCCGCAAGCAGTCCATTAAAAAATGCATATCATAACCCGTTCCAGACTTTCTGAGTTCTGGGAAAAGCATCCTAATGCACAAACAAGCCTGCGGCAATGGTACAAACTTACATCACTAGCTAAATGGCAAAACTTTGTAGATTTACGGCAAATTTTCCCCTCAGCAGATCAAGTCGGTAATCTCACGATTTTTAACATAGGCGGTAATAACTATCGACTCATTACTTTGGTCGATTACAAATATCAAAAAGTTTTTATCCGCCATGTCCTCACCCATGCAGAGTATGATACAGAGGACTGGAAAAATGACCCCTGGAACACATAATAGCAATACTTATATCGAATTACTTAAGTCTTTTCCTCCTCGTCCTATTACTACTGAAGAAGAACTATTTGCAGCTCAAAAAGTAATCGACTCACTGATTGATAAAGGTGAATTAACATCAGACGAACAAGACTATATAAATGTTTTAGGTACTCTAGTTTATGAGTACGAAGAACAACATCATCCTATACCAGATATTTCTGGTGTAGAACTGCTCAAAGCTTTGATAGTCGAATTTGATTTGCGGCAAAAGGATTTAGTTCCTATTTTTAAAACAGAGTCTATAGTATCTGAGGTCTTAAGCGGACAACGTAATCTGACAGTTAACCATATTCGACTGCTTGCGGATTTTTTTCACATTTCTCCTGCTGCATTTTTTGAGTCAGGATGAGAAAGAAAATTTTAAAAATTAGCAATTTTAAGTATCTCGTCCCGTGCTTCTTCAGGAGATTTATCTTTTGTATAAATAACGAATTTTGCTAAATCATGATTTGAATGATGCTTAATAAAATGTACGTTAAAATCTAATCCATTATTCACAATTCCACCATTTCGTTCATTGAGTATTTGGATAGATTCTTCTAAGTCTGGAGATGGCAAAATCAACACAACATTTATGTATGGTTCTAAAACTTTTTGTACGCGTTTGAAAAGTTCATTATCTTCATAAACAGAATGACCGCCGCCAAAATCAATGACACAATTGCTATGTTCAGAAAGTAATCTTTCAACAGCGTAGGCTTCAAAAGGTTTCCAATAGCGATAAATCCCTAGAAATCCTTCTTTTTCTCGTAGAGAGTTCGCCAACTGTTCATCATAA
Source organism: Mojavia sp. (assembly GCF_059505145.1). Lineage (NCBI taxonomy): Bacteria > Bacillati > Cyanobacteriota > Cyanophyceae > Nostocales > Nostocaceae > Mojavia > Mojavia sp. The sequence goes on along the minus strand of NZ_JCACKA010000035.1, from coordinate 131,674 downwards.
TTTATTTCCTTATAATAATCCCATCGCAAATCATCCATCGAACACTGGGGAATTCCTAGTTTCTCAGCGAGAAGTTTCCCAAGAGTGCTTTTACCTGTACGAATTGGGCCGATGAGAACAATATCTGAAATCATAGGATTTATGATGTAAAGCCCTGGCAATGAAAAACAGCATCTATATAAATAAATTCCGCCCAAAAACGCACTATTGCGTTCTTTTCTGCGACTCTGCAACTCTGCGTGATCCCAAAAAAATTTAATTCATTTACCAAAAGCTATATATTTCAGTGAAATTTTTCACTCATCCGCTGTTCTAGCAGTTCTAATAAATCATCGACATCTTTACCAACTTGCTCAAAACAAGTCGGTGGTGGTGGTTCCGGTGCAAACTGAATTAACTTAATTTCACCCTTACCAATACCAATCATCACAACTTCTACTTCTGGTTTGTGATTCTCGATAATTCCCAAAATTTCTTGCAGCCGGTTCTCAACTTTACTATTTAATTTCTCTATCTGATCTTGAGGACAATAAACAAAATGCGGTGTTGGTTGTAAATCAATACCGATAGTACCCTGGCTATTACCATTTGCTAACCATAATCCCCAAAATAGTGCCGCTAATTCTTGTTGATTTTCTTTGACAAATCTATCCAACTGACCACGCCACTTGTTATCTGCTGATTCCGGCTGAGTACTACCAAAAAACATAAAAATTTAAAACTCAAAAAATATTTAACCCCACGCTAAGACACTCAGAGACACTTTGCGCCTTTGCGCCTTTGCGTGAGACTTTTACCTTAAACCAGATTGTACACGCCAAAGGCTAGTGTAAATGCCATCTTGCTCTAGCAATTGTTCATGGGTTCCGAACTCTACTAGTTTTCCATGTTCCATGACATAAATGCAATTGGCATTGCGGATAGTAGAAAGACGATGAGCGATCGCAATTGTAGTTCGATTGACTGTAATCCGTTCGAGCGATCGCTGAATTGCGGCTTCTGTTTCATTATCTACTGCCGAGGTAGCTTCATCTAAAATCAAAATTGGTGGATTCTTTAACACTGCACGAGCGATCGCTATTCTTTGTCTTTGTCCACCAGATAACTTTTGCCCTCGTTCACCAACGATTGTCTCATAACCTTGGGGCAGGTGCATAATAAATTCGTGGGCTTCAGCTACCTTAGCCGCCATCATAATTTCGTGTTCTGTCGCCTCAAAGCTACCATAAGCAATATTCTCAGCAACAGTGCCATGAAATAAAAATACATCCTGACTGACTAAGCCAATACAACGGCGTAAATCTCGCAAATTTAAGTTTTGTAAGTCAATGCCATCAAGAGTGATGCTGCCGACTGGCAATTCGTATAATCGTAACAAGAGTTTAACTAACGTGCTTTTACCGGAACCAGTAGAACCCACAATCGCAATGGTGTGACCTGCAGGAATCTGCAAAGATAAATTTTTAACGACTGGCAATCTTTCGTGATAGGCAAAAGTGACATTTTTAAATTCTACTTCGCCACGCACTGTCTCAACGGGTAAGGTGATATTTCCTGTGTGAATGGCGATGGGAGTATCCAACAAATCCATAACTCTATTAGTAGAAGCCATCGCTCTTTGATATAGGTCGAATGTATCTCCTAATCTAGTTAAAGGCCAAAGTAAAAGCTGAACTAAAAATACTAAAGAACTATAAGCACCTACAGATATTCTGCCTGCAACTGCTTCCATACCGCCAAATAGCAATAATACCGTAAAGGCTGCTAAAATTAGCATCCGAATTAGCGGGATGAAGGCGGCTGAAAGGGCGATCGCTTTGGTGTTACTCTGGCGATAAGCATCACTTTCTTTCTCTAAACGCGCAGATTCATAATCTTCAGCAGTGAAACTTTTAATTGTCGTGATTCCGCTGAGATTATTAGACAACCGTGCATTGAGTAAACCGACTTTTTCGCGCACCTCAGCATAGCGAGGTGCTAGTAATTTCTGAAAGAATACCGAACCCCAGAGAATAAAAGGTATTGGTAATATTGCCATCCACGCTATACTGGGAGCCAAAATAAAGAAGCCACCGCCAACTACTACAATAGTTGTAACTACCTGGATGATATCGTTAGCTCCCACATCCAAAAAGCGCTCTAATTGGTTAACATCATCACTGAGGATAGACATTAAACCGCCAGTGCTACGTTCTTCAAAATAAGCCAACTCTAGCTCTTGTAGGTGATTATATGCATCCAGTCGCAAGTTATGCTGAATATTCTGTGCCAAGTTCCGCCAAATCAACTTGTAGCGGTACTCGAAAATCGATTCTAGTATCCAAGTAATGACGGTGAGTAGAGAAAGAATTAAAAATTGCCCAAATATATCTTTTATTCCCAACTGAGCAATGATAGAATCCTGCTGCTTGACGACTACATCTACCGCAATCCCAACTAATGCTGGTGGAGCTAAGTCAAAAAGTTTATTGAGAATCGAAGAACCAGCCGCCAGCCAAATTTTTTTACGATACTTATGCCCATAGTCAAGCAAGCGCTGGAGGGGATGCTCAGAATGTCTACGCCTTCTTGATATCTGATGAGATTTAAATGCTGTAGCCACAGTTCGTCACAGTTGCGTGAAACTGATATTACCACGATAGAGGGAGCATCTCACTTTTGTAGCTATTTGCCTGTGTAGTCAGGCTGACCACTTGCCCCCATAATACAGGAGTTGCCTCAGGAGACAAAAGGAGATGAAAACTTGAAAACTCAGCAATTTGCGAATTGGCAAACCACAGCTTTAGGAATTTTCTTGGCAATACTGGTGAGTCTTGGACTAAATTCCTTTATCATTATTAACCCAGGACAAGCAGGAGTGATCAGCATCTTGGGTAAAGCGAGAGATGGTGCGTTACTGGAAGGTATACACTTGAAACCACCGTTCATTTCGGTTATAGATGTATATGATTTAACTGTACAAAAATTTGAAGTGCCAGCCGAAAGTTCTACTAAAGATTTGCAAAATTTATCTGCAAGATTTGCAATTAACTTTCGCCTTGATCCTATCCAAGTAGTTGAGGTAAGAAGAAAACAAGGAACCTTAGCAAATATTGTCTCGAAAATTATTGCTCCCCAAACACAGGAAGCATTTAAAATTGCAGCTGCTAGAAGAACAGTAGAAGAAGCAATTACCAAACGTAGTGAATTAAAGGAAGACTTTGATAATGCTTTAGGCGATCGCCTAGATAAATATGGGATAATTGTGTTAGATACTAGCGTAGTTGACTTAACTTTCTCTCCAGAATTTGCTAGAGCAGTGGAAGAAAAACAAATCGCTGAACAACGGGCACAAAGAGCCGTTTATGTAGCAAGAGAAGCTGAACAAGAAGCACAGGCAGAAATTAATCGTGCTAAAGGTAAAGCGGAGGCTCAAAGGCTCTTGGCAGAAACTCTGAAAGCCCAAGGTGGGCAATTAGTTCTGCAAAAAGAAGCAATCGAAGCTTGGAAAACTGGCGGCGCTCAAATGCCCAATGTCTTGGTAATGGGTAATGACTCAAAAAGCAGCGTCCCATTTATTTTTAATCTTGGGAACAGCCAAAATCAGCCTTCTTAATTTGAGTAAAATCTGTTTAGTAGGTGGGTAATCCCCACCTCCAATACGAAATAACCACAAGGAAAATAATCAACTAGATTTATGTCAACTTCCAATAATCACAATCTGACAGCCGACGAAGCAAAAAAAATCCTTAACAAATTCAACTGCTTAGATATTGCACCTATCCTCAAGCCATCAGAAAAAGTTTCAATTCGTCGGGCATTAATTTTAGTAGCTAGAATGTCTGATTACTTAATTTTGGGAATTTGTGCTGATACAGCCGAAGAAGGCATACTTGCTATGAAAACTTATTCCCAGGCGTTTGGTTATGAAGCACCAAATAATCTACCTCAAACCGAAGGCCCAGTTTATATTAAATTAAATGGTAAAAATGGCTTGTGTTATATCGATTCTTACTCAGGACATCATCGTGGCGTATTAGTCTCTTGTCAATCTTACGATGCCGGAGGAATCAACGAAATGTATGGACATTTACCCATCGATTTATTTGTATAGAATTTCTCAAAAGTTAAATTATCTATAGGTAGGGTATATGCCTTACCTACTAATGTTATTGGAATCGCCATAAATTATGAGTATTATTACACTACAATCAGTTAAAAAAGACTTTGGCATCAAAGAAATATTAAAAGATGCTAGTTTTAGCTTAGATGTTACTGATAAAGTCGGCTTAATTGGTACTAACGGTTCTGGTAAATCAACTCTATTAAAAATGATTGCCGGACTGGAACCGATTGATAGTGGACAAATTTTAGTTAACTCTGGTTCCAAAATTATATACTTGCCTCAGCAACCAGACTTAGATGAAAATCGCACAGTTTTAGAGCAAATTTTCGCGGATAGTGGCGAACACATGGCTTTGGTGCGGGAGTATGAAGAACTTTCTGATAAACTGGCTCACTACCCAGAAGATAGTCAACTGATGTCTCGCCTATCTGCGGTGATGCAGCAAATGGATGCAACTGGTGCTTGGGAATTAGAAACTAATGCCAAAATCATCCTCACCAAGTTAGGTATTTTAGACTTTGATGCAGTAATAGGTACTTTATCTGGAGGCTATCGCAAGCGTATTGCTCTAGCAACAGCTTTGCTATCAGAACCAGATGTTTTGCTCATGGATGAGCCGACAAACCATCTTGATGCTCTTTCTGTTGAGTGGTTACAAAGTTATTTAAACCGCTATCGTGGTGCGCTATTTTTGATTACTCACGATCGCTACTTTTTGGATCGTGTCACTAATCGGATTATCGAAATTGACAGAGGTGATATTTACACATACACAGGTAACTATTCATATTACCTGGAAAAGAAAGCTTTAGCTGAAGAATCTGCCGTTAGCACTCAACGTAAACATCAAGGCGTGTTGCGGCGTGAATTAGAATGGCTCAAACGCGGCCCTAAAGCTCGGAGTACCAAACAAAAAGCTAGAATTGATCGCATTCACGCAATGCGAGAAACTGAATTTAAACAGGCTAACGGTAAAGTTGATATTTCTACAGTTAGTCGTCGGATTGGCAAAAAAGTTATTGAAATCAATAATATTACTAAGGCATATAATCAACGCACCTTAATTAAAGATTTTACCTACGAATTTAGCCCAGAAGACCGGATTGGTATTATTGGTGGTAACGGTGCAGGTAAATCCACTTTAATGGATATCATCACCGGGCGAGTTCAGCCAGATTCAGGTAATGTAGAAATTGGGGCGACAATTCACATCGGTTATTTTGACCAACATTCTGAAGAATTACTCACCGCTTTGAATGAAAATCAGCGCGTGATTGACTACATCAAAGAAGAAGGTGAATTTGTTCAAATTGCCGATGGTACTAAAATTACTGCTTCCCAAATGTTGGAGCGGTTTTTATTTCCAGGTAACCAGCAGTATGCGCCAATTCATAAACTTTCGGGTGGTGAAAAACGGCGGTTATTTCTGTTGCGTGTACTGATTGGTGCGCCAAACGTTTTGATTTTAGATGAACCGACTAATGATTTGGATGTACAAACTTTAGCGATATTAGAAGATTATTTAGAAGATTTCTCCGGCTCTGTAATTGTAGTTTCTCACGATCGCTACTTTTTAGACCGGACTGTAGATACAATTTTTTCCTTTGAGGAAGGTGGTATTCTTCGTCAATATCCTGGTAATTACTCAGTTTATCTTGACTATAAAAAAGCTGAAGAAGCGGCACAGCAAGAAACTGTTAATCAAGAAAAAGCTATCAAGGTAGAAGTAGAAAAAACTGCATCCCTACCTAAAGAATCAGATAATAAAAAGCGGAACAGGCTCTCAACTTGGGAAAAGCGAGAATTTGAGCAGTTGGAAGGTAAAATTGCTCAGTTAGAGGCTGAGAAAGCAGAAGCAGAAAAAGCTTTATTGAATGTTACGCCAGGGAATTATACTCAAGTACAAAAATTGTACGAGCAGGTGGAAGCGCTTAAGCAAGCTATTGATACGGCGACTGAGAGGTGGTTGGAATTAGCTGAGATTGAATCTTAAATTAATGTTAATGTTAGTAGCCACAGATAGAGCAGCGATCGCCTCCTGTGCTAAAGCTTCTAATTTACCATCAGCAATATCTCTCTAATTGATCATCCCATCGCTGGTAATCAAGATCAGAAAACAATTCTAGGAATTTTTGAAACTCATCAGGTGGAAGTTGAAGAATAGCAGATTTAATTTGCTCAAGCGTTAGCATAGAAAAATAATAAACTCTCGATTTTGAACAGATTATAGTTCGGCTGAAGATTAAGATGTAATTACCCTGTGTTACTGTTTGTTCAGTTCTGATAAAAGTTTACGCTATCTTACTCAACTGCAATCGCCCGATTCAAAACCTTTATCTAAATAATTGAAAAAATAAATAGTAATGTTGCATAATTAAGATTAAAATATATTAATTATATTTTGATTTTATTATGTTAAATAACCCAACTCAAAATCTTCGTCATAACGCTATTCATTTTTTAGAACAAACCAAAGTACAACGTCTAGAAATTCTCCAAGAACTTGGTATAGCTCGTTATGATTTTTTAACTAAAATGCGTCTCAATGATGCGAATATAATTTGTATAATGCGGTTTTTGGAAAAGCCTAGTCAGCTAAAGTTTCCGAATTTAAGCAGTGCAGATTTATCCGATTTAAAATTAGATGGAGTAAACTTTATTCGAGGTAACCTATCAGGTGCAAACCTGCAAGGCAGTAGTTTAGTAAATGCAGACCTCATATTTGCCAACTTTACAAAAGCCGACTTGATAAATGCAGACTTAACAGGTGCAACCCTGAACCAGACTATTTGGTTAGATGCACTAGTAGAGGGATGTGAGTTTGGTACAGGTACTGGTTTATCTAACCTACAACGTAAAGATTTACAAATACGCGGAGCTAGGTTTAGCAGTTTAAAAGATGATAATTAAACGCCAAATAATATAAAATTTTGGTTAATAATTTAGTCTGGATAAATTTATGAATAATTCAATTAAGTTACCCCAAAAATTGATGTTGCTGGGTTCGGGGGAACTCGGCAAAGAATTTGTGATTGCAGCTCAACGCCTTGGTAATTATATAATTGCTGTTGATCGCTATGCAAATGCTCCGGCTATGCAAGTTGCTGACTGCTCGGAAGTAATTTCTATGCTCAGTGGCGATGATTTAGAAACTATTGTTGGCAAACATAAACCTGATTTTATAATACCGGAAATAGAAGCAATTAGAACAGAAAAACTTGTGGAATTTGAGCAGCGTGGGATTAAAGTTATTCCTACGGCGGCGGCTACGAATTACACCATGAATCGTGACAGAATTAGGGAATTAGCGCATAAGGAATTAGGCATTAGAACCGCTAAATATGGTTATGCCAAAACTTTGGAAGAGCTAATAGCAGTTTCTAATGATATTGGGTTTCCTAATGTTGTTAAGCCTGTCATGTCATCTTCTGGTAAAGGTCAGTCTGTAGTGCAAAGTAAAAGTGAAGTTGAGACAGCTTGGAATTATGCGATCGCAAATTCTCGTGGTGATACCCAAAAGGTAATTGTTGAGGAATTTATTAACTTTGAAATTGAGATAACTCTACTGACAATTAAGCAGTGGAATGCACCAACAATTTTCTGTTCTCCTATTGGCCATCGCCAAGAAAGAGGAGATTATCAAGAGTCTTGGCAACCAGCAGAAATTGGAGAAGATAAGATATTAAAATCTCAAGAAATTGCTAAAAAAGTTACCGATGCTTTGGGTGGAGCTGGAATTTTTGGCGTGGAGTTTTTTATTACCAAAGACGAAGTTATTTTTTCGGAACTATCACCCAGACCCCACGATACAGGAATGGTGACATTAATATCTCAAAATCTCAACGAATTTGAATTACACTTAAGAGCTATTTTAGGCTTGCCTATTCCTAATATAGAACAATTCGGCCCATCAGCTAGTGCCGTAATTTTAGCTTCAGAAAAATCAGATTCTATTGCATTTGCAGGTGTAGCAGATGCTTTATCTGAAAAAGATGTAGATATCAGATTATTTGGTAAACCAACTGCCCATCCTTATCGCAGAATGGGAGTAGCTTTGGCTAAAGGGCTAAATGTACAAGAAGCCAGGGAAAAGGCTACTAGAGCAGCTAATAGAATTAAATTGATTTAATTTAACCAATTTAAAAAAAGAATGCGACAGATGGGTAGGGAACAATGTTGTGCTTACGATTAATTTATGTGTCGTAAACATTATTTGAATTTGTATAAGCTTAACTCCATACAATATTATCAAAAAAGGTAGAGGGCAGTATTCCTTCTGCCTCTTTGGAGTTACTCTACTTGGGGAAACCTCAAGCCTGCACTTTTTTCTGCCTTCTTCAACACCAGATACATCTGAATCTTCACTTACAAGTTACTGCGGGGAAATAGACTTTCCAAGCTTTCTTGGAGATGTTTGTGAGGATAAATATCTGCTTTCTTGCTCCACATATATTCTAGAGTTTGCTGGTAAATCCAAGTAGGATTTTTGTAGAAGCAATAGGCAATACTAACAGAGCCGCTTCTACCAATCCCGGCTCGACAATTGACTAAAACTTTCTTCCCTTGCTTAACTTGTTTTTCTATCCAGTTAATAGATTCTAACAACGCATAATCAGATATAGAATTGTGCGCTCCATCTGTTAAACCAATCTTTTTATAATTAAGATTAGCAGTAGATGCAAAAGCTAAAGTAAATTCAGAGGCTAAGTTTAACACCGCATCAAATTGCAACTGTTCCGCTTGAGAAGCTGCTATTAAGTTACCAACATAAACCCCAGGCAAAAACTCAACATGGTTTGCTCCTTGTGTCCATGTCATAGTAGGAGATGGAGGTTCAACTACGAGATAGCCATTTTCTCCAAAGCTTCCTGCCCATTGCCATTGTTCATCACCATGATTCAGCCCGATTCTGTAAGTAAATTGATACTGTCCTGGACTGGTAGGCAGAAATGAACCTTGGAAAATATATGTATCTTTTTCTTCTTGGGATTGGTAGTCTAAGTCTATAGCGTGCCAAAAACCTTCACTGTTAAATTTATTTAAGGCATTTGTCCAAATTTGTATCTTTATTTCTTGGGCTTGATATTGGCTCTTTATCTTAACTGTAGTGCCAAAGCTTTCCAGCATATAAAGAGTAATGTAAGCGCCTAAGGGAGGATAAATTTCTTGAATATGTACAAAATAATTTATGCGATCGCCGTTGACAGCACTATTAATTATTTCACCCATTGCTGTTACTATCCTTTACTAAGTTGGCAACTGCTGTAAATTTTCACCGATAAATAATAAATCATATATATATAGTTATTGATCTATAGATATCTCAATTTATTGTGTTGCAAACTTGGCATGAGCTAGAAGTAACTAAGTAGGCGATCGCAATTTCCGGAAAAATTTAGCTGAAACTTATGGCTAATCATTTTGTGACAGTAGCCACCTTTAACAACTCTATTGAGGCTAACTTGGCAAAGCAGCTTCTAGACGCTGAAGGTATCAGGTCTTATTTAGCTAACGAGTCTACTGTAGATTTGGCTTGGCATCTCACTGTAGCGGTAGGCTGGATTAAATTACAAGTTCATGAATCAGACGCAGCCCTAGCTAAGTCCATTCTGGAATCAGGCAACTTGGATAATCAACCTGTTTCTGAGGCTGATGAAAGTACAGCAGAACAGTTGTTTCTTCAAGAAGATGAAGATAATATAGTAAAAGTTTCATCGGCAGATAAAACAGCAGATAGAGCATTTCGATCTGCCGTCATTGGTTTAATTCTGATTTTTCTACCCTTTCAACTATATTCGCTGTGGCTGTTGGTGCGTCTACTAGTTTCCCGCCGTCGCCGCATTAGTCAAAATAGACGATGGAAAGTCATTGTGGGACTGCTACTGAACTTACTTAACCTTTTTATACTCTGGATTATGTTCTTTTGAAAATGAGCATAATCTACAAGCCCAAATCTACAGCAATTCTGTGGGCACAGGCAAACCCGGAAAATGCTACCGCGTTCAATCCCTGGCCGGGAAAGGTACTATCTCCTACACAATACAATCCTGGAATCGCCGTGCGATTAAACGGCATCCCCAACAACCCCCGCAACTTACGCCGAGGAATTGGCCCATAAGTGCCATCTTGTCGCCCCAAAAAGCGGCGATGGGTGCGAGGTGTCCCTACCTCTAAATAATCCAATGCAGCATCTAAACCCGGAAAAATCTTCTCTAGTCGGTCAATAATTCGCCATGCTGTTGCTTCTTTACGTGCTTCGTACTCACTCTCGGTAAGCCCCAGCCAATTATCTATCCAATCAGGCGTGAAGGCATGAATGATGTGATATCCTGCTGGTGCTAAATCTGGGTCAAGCAAAGTGGGAATTGAAACAAAAACTGTGCCTTCGGTTGCTGCCATTTGCTGCCAATCTTCCAGCAAAATATGATGGCACTCCGTCCCCTTAGGCAAAACTGACTCCTCTACCCCCATATGTAAACTTAGAAAACTGGGTGATTTTTGATAACTCTGTTGCCAGTTTTTCTCATTACGTGGCATTGCTTCCACAGGTAACAATTTTTCAAATGTATCCCAACGTGTAGCATTAGAAACTATGCGTTTACCCCGATAGACTTTACCATTAGCCAGTTGCACGCCTACGGCTTGCCCTCGTTCTGTAATAATCTTTGTAACTCTAGCTTGATACTGAATTTGACCTCCAGCCTTTTCTAGTCCTGCTACCAGTGTTTGAGCAATTCTTCCAACTCCGCCTTTTGGGTAATTAACTCCGCCATAGTGCCTATCAGAAAATACCATTCCAGCATTAATCATTGGTGTCATGTTAGCTGGAACTACCGACCAGCAATAGCACTCCATATCAATGAATTTTAATAACTGGGGATCTTTGATGTAGCGTTTTGCCACATCCCCAACATTTTGAGGCAAATACTTTACTAAACCAAGACAAGCTAAAGGATGCTGGAAAAATGTCTGCATCAGATACCGAGGTTCTTCCAATGACAGCAAATCCATACTGTTAAGGCAATGAAATACTTTCCAGCATTCGTCATAAAAGTGACGAATACCTTGTTCTTCATGGCGAAAATTAGCAGTAAGATTTTGCAAAAATTTTTCATAAACTCGGTCAACTTTAAGCTCAAAGCCGTTGGGCAGATGATAGTGAATCTGCACAGGATCGGTAATTGTCTCTAGGTTGACGTTAACAGCGTCAAAGGCACGGGTAAGTAAATTAGTTGTGCCTAGATGCCCCAACCCAAAAATCATTGATGCTCCCACATCAAAGCGATAGCCTTGACGTTCAAAGTAGCCAGCACTACCACCTGGTATTAGATAACTTTCTAATACCAGCACTTTAGCTTTCTTTGCTGCCAGTTGGGTTGCTGTCACCAACCCACCAATTCCAGAGCCAATGACAATCACATCAAATAGGGAATTAGGAGACATAACAATTAAAAATTAAAAAGCTTAATCTTTGTCAGCATACTGGTAACTTTGATTGATGCAAATTCAGCAATTAAAAGCAGATGTCAAGACTTGCATAAAATTATATAATAAATGTAATCTAGATTACATTTATTATTAAAATAATGCGTAATTGCTGTTGCAGATTTGGTTTATATAAATTCAATAGGCGAAATTCCTATGAAATTCAGCTTTTCTATTTTAGATTTGTTCGTTTCTACCCAAAAAAAGAGGGACAAGCCTGCTACTGCTGGCCAATCCCGTCTGCCGATCCTTAAAGAGAGGAGAACACTGGATAACAATATAACCTTGGTTGAGAATAGATGTCAACTATTAATGAAAGTAATTATCAATAATTTTTAGATGAGTGATTTTCGCTGTCAGTCGTAGGCAGGAAAGAGTATTATGATGTTTCAGTTCTTATATAATAAAAAATTGCCTAATTCTGGCTATGACGCTACAACTGCGTGTTTATGTTCCACCCCATCCCCTAATCAAGCATTGGCTGGCAGTTGCTCGTGATGCTGGCACACCTTCAGTTTTATTTCGTAGTGCCATGGTTGAGTTGGGGAGATGGTTGACTTATGAAGCGTCACGAGAGTGGTTACCAACTCAAGAGACAACTGTGCAGAGTCCCTTAGATTCTGCTCCTGCAACGTTGATTGATCCACAAGTGCCTGTGGCAGTTGTGCCGATTCTACGGGCAGGATTAGGATTATTAGAGGGAGCGCAAACTTTGCTGCCCTTAGCCTCGATTTACCATCTTGGTTTAGTGCGAAATGAAGAAACACTACAACCTTCGTGTTACCTGAACAAATTGCCAGAAAAATTTGATTCGCAAACTAGAGTGTTAATTACCGATCCAATGTTAGCAACGGGAGGATCAATAATGACAGCAATGGCAGAATTGACACAGCGGGGTGTTGACCCAGCCTTGACACGAATTGTATGTGTAGTAGCAGCTCCACCAGCTTTACAAAAACTGAGTGCTGCTTATCCAGGTTTAATTATTTACACTGCTACTATCGACGAAATAGTCAACAACCAGGGGTATATTGTACCGGGATTGGGAGATGCAGGCGATCGCACCTTTGGGACTTAAGCTAGTATGCAGCTAGAGCAGAAAAATAACTTAACTAGTGTAAAAGTCACCAAGTTTCTTCAAGGCGGTTAAGGATATGAGTCAGCGTGATGGTTTTGCCAGTGGTTTTTTAGCAGGGGCAGTTTTTGGTAGTGTTGTGGGGGGCGTACTAGGTGCCTTGATTGCTTCCCGACGCGATGATTCAGAATTATTAGCAGATGAGGAGACAGAACTGACTAATAACTCAGATGAAGGCAAGAGAATATCAGCGAAGCGACGTCAGATGAAAGCCTCCGAAAATCAAAGCATGGAAATGGAAACGGCACGGCGATCGCTAGAAGATAAAATTGCCCAACTCAATGCCACAATAGATGATGTACGCAAGCAGCTCGGAAATGTGAATGGCAGTTCACCGCAAGCCATGAATGAGCGCTCCTTTACCAAAGATGCTTAAAACACTTATCCAGTGGCGAAATAACCGAACTTTGGTAGGTGTCGCAGCAGCAGACGCCATCACACAGACTAAATTAAAATCTATGATAAGACTTCTTTCGACACTTAGCAGGAAACCAAACCATCCATGAATTTGCTGATTACCACACTGGTTACTTTCATCCAGATTTACAATGTTTTGCTGATTATTCGCGTGCTATTAACCTGGTTCCCGAATATCGACTTTTATAGTCAACCCTTTGCCGCGTTAGCTCAGATAACCGATCCGTATCTGAATCTTTTCCGCTCAATCATCCCCCCTTTGGGAGGTATGGATTTTTCTCCAATCTTAGCCTTCATTGTACTTAGTTTAGCTGGTGACTTGTTGCAAAATCTAACTAGACTGCCATTTGTACAGGGGTTTTAGTTAACACTCAAATACAGGCTGATGTAGAGACGTTAAAGATGAAAACGTCTCTACAGTTTCTCGTTTTTCTAAACCACTAATATAGTTTAATTAGCTCATAAGGACGGCTTACTTACGTACCTGACCGCTAAACCCAGCAGCTTTAAACTGCTTCAGCTTCAAGGGAGTAGGCTGATTTGCAGGTACAGAAATTCTCAATTCAAAATCACTGATGCCTGGAGGTACTTCAGCAATCGAACCTAAACGGGTACGATTTTGCATCACTGAGTCGTTGTTAGCATCATAAATGCGGCCAAAAATGTCTGCGTCGTAGACAGTTTTGTAAGTAGCATTTTCAGCTTTACCTGTGACAATAAAACAGTTAGCAGCCCCAGAACCACTACTTATCACAGCTCCTTGTGCTAGTTCTGGTGGACAATCTTTATAAGAAATATCAAATAGTCTAAGTTGTGTCAGCGCTATAGCAGAGGGAGTAAACATCCAAGATAGAACCCCGAAAAAACTGGCAACAAAGATTACTTTCAGGTTTATTAAGTATAAATACTGAAAATTTGTAATTATTTGCTTCAGTATAGAGGATTGTGTCCTAGCTAAAGCTAGTAAATTCAACAAAGATGTTATGCTGCTGTTCTTTTCCATATCTAAAAACTGTTTTTAAATTCAGCTTACCTGAATTTCATTACTTTAGAGATTAGAGACTTTAATATAACTTTTGCAATAATTAGGGAAATCAACCCTTAGTTGCTATTAACTTATGACTCCAGATGAGATTGAAGCAGCTTTGCAAGCAGCCTTTAAAAGTTGTGATGTAGCCAGCTGTCCTCTCACTGATAGGCAGAAACAGATATTACTGCAAGCGGTCGAGCAAATTCAGGGAAATTCTAATGGGGTGTCAGATATTGCCAATCCCTTAGACGATCTTACCGCAGAAGAATTGGAAGCATTTTTACAGTTCGTCAAGACACAGGAACAATACAACCGCACTTGGAAAGTGCAACTACTCAACGATTGGCTGCATGAGAATGACTCTGGAGAAGTACAATTTATCCGGGAGCGCTATGGTCTACAGTGGTTAAATCGTGTTCAGTCATATCATTTTGATAAATATGCTTATTTTGAGGATGCACTGAAACTGAGACTAGGCGATCGCATTGAAATTTCCAATGCACTATGGGAATGGGTACAAGATGATGGCCCCTGTAAGCGTGAATGGTTCCCCTGCATTGTGATTCAGGTGGATGAAATCAGGGATGGCAATGATTCATGCACCAATTGCGTTGTTCGCTTCTATAACGGCGGTGAGTATGAAATTCAAGGCATCTATGAATGGAATCGCTACAATTGGCGCTGGCCGCAGAAGTAGGGGAACAGAGAAATTGAGAAGTTTTTCTAAGCTTTGAGATGATCTGCGATCGCTCCAGACTCCCGGCTTGTCAAAATAGTAGAATTAGCGACTAATTATTTGAGGCAACTGGTGTTTGAGACCACTTGATGCTGGAACTTTTAAGAACTTTCCTTACTTCTAAACAGTTTATTCCCCACGGTCATTGCTACCTCTGGAAACCGGAGTTAGTAGGGCTACATATTGTATCCGACTGTTTAATTGCACTTGCTTATTATTCAATTCCCATCACGCTGCTTTATCTTGTCCGCAAGCGCCAAAGCTTACCATTTAACTGGATGTTTCTGCTGTTTGCCACATTTATCGTTACTTGTGGTACCACCCACTTAATGGAAATTTGGACACTCTGGCATCCCACCTATTGGCTAAGTGGCTCTATTAAAGCCATCACCGCATTAATTTCACTGTATACAGCTTTTGCTCTGATACCATTGGTGCCAAAGGCACTTGCCCTCCCCAGTCCTACACAACTGGAAGCAACTAACCGAGAACTAGAGCGTGAAATCAGCGATCGCAAACGGGCAGAACTCGCCTTGTATGAGCGTGAAGCAATGTTGCGGAGAATTGGGGATAACCTGCCCAATGGCGCAGTTTATCAGGCGATCCGCGAACTGGATGGCAGCGATTGCTTCTCTTACCTCAGTGCAGGGATTGAAAGACTGATGGAAGTCAGTGCTGAAGATGCTCTTAGAGATCCAAGTTTGCTGTATCGCCAGTTTATCCCAGAGGATACTGCCCGCTTTCAGGCAGGCGTTGAAGAGTCTGTGAGGAATCTATCTGTATTTGATATTCAACTGCAAATCAAAACACCCAGTTGTCAGCTGAAATGGTTACATTTCCGTTCCACCCCACGTCAGTTGCCGAATGGACGTGTGGTATGCGATGGATTGGTGGTGGATGTAACCGAAATCAAGCATACTGAAGAAACACTACGAAAAAGTGAAGCCCTCCTAGAAGAATCTCAGCGAGTCGCTCGCCTTGGTAATTGGGAGCATAATCTTGCCACTGGCAAACTTACCTGGTCAAAAGAGCTTTTCAGCCTCTTCAATCGAAATTTAGCCCAACTAGAGCCAAACTATAAGGAACTGCTTGAGTTATACCACCCAGAGGATCGGCAAAAACTCCACCAAGCCGTAGAACGAGCGATCGCAACTGGCGAGTCCTACAAGCTAATTCTACGTGTACCTCAGCCAGATGGCTCTTATCGCTATTTCGAGGCCATTGGAAATGTAGAATTTAATGCACAAGGACAGGTCATCCGTCTTTATGGAACTGCCCAGGATGTCACCGAACGCCAACAGGCACAGATAGCCCTGCAAGTAAGTGAGGAACGTCTGCAACTGGCTCTTGAAGCTTCTGGAGATGGTTTTTGGGACTGGAATCTCGTAACTCAAGAGGTGTATTATAGCCCCTGCTTTCTGGAAATGCTCGGATATAGCTGCGATGAACTCCCAAAGAATTTGAGTACCTGGGAGCGATTAGTTCATCCAGATGATAAACCTTGGGTTGAGAAAATTTTGGCAGCCCATCTCAAGGACAACTCAGTACCCTACAAATTTGACTATCGACTGGGAACCAAGTCTGGTGAATGGAAATGGATTGCAGACTATGGCAAGGTTGTAATGCGTGATGACAATGGCAGAGCTTTACGAATGGCTGGTACTCATCGGGATATTAGCGATCGCAAACAAGCCGAATCAGCCTTAGCCAAAAGTGAAGAGCAATTCCGGCTAACCTTGGAGTTTACAAACATTGGTATCTGGGATTGGAATCTTCAAACAGGAGAAGTAATTTGGAACGACAACCACTTTCGCTTGCTAGGGTTAGAGCCAAAAACAGCAACACCCTCATTTGAGCTATGGCGTGATTCTATTCATCCAGAAGATGTTGACCAAGTTCAACAGATTTTGTTCAAGGCGCTGAAACAACATACTAATTATGAAGCCGAACATCGTGTAATTCATCCAAGTGGCAAGGTTCACTGGCTGCTTGGCAAAGGACGCGGAATTTACAACGAAGCAGGCGACCCAATACGGATGCTAGGTGTAATCATTGATATCAACGAGCAAAAACTGGCGGAAGAATCACTACGGCGATATGAGCGAATTGTAGCTACAACGACGGATGCTATTTCGCTGCTGAATCGCAATTATATTTATCAGGTGGTGAATCAAGCGTATCAGAATTGGTGTGGCAAGCCTAAAGAAGAAATTGTCGGGCATTGTCTGGATGAAATTGTGGGGCAGGAGATGTTTGAGAGCGTCATTAAACCCCGGTTAAATAAGTGTTTGGCTGGAGAGAAGATTCAATATGAAATGTGGTTTAACTATCCAGATAAAGAATCTCAATTTTTAAATATTACCTATGCACCTTACCTCGAAGCAGACCAAACCATCTCAGGTGTATTAGTTAGCATTCGGGACATGACTGAACTCAAACGTACAGAAGAAGCTTTGCAAGAAAGTGAAGCTCGCTTTCAGGCATTTATGGACAACAGCCCAGCACTAGCTTGGATTACGGATGCAACTGGGCGTGTAGTTTACTTAAGTCAAAGCTACCTGCGGACATTTGAATTATTACCTAATCAGGCGATCGGACAGTCTATTTTTGACCTCTACCCGCTTGAGATTGCTCAACAGTTTATGAGTAACAGTCTAATAGTTGCTGAGACAAATCAGGTTCTTGGGGTGATTGAGGTAGCTCCCCGAACAGACGGCACCCTCGGTGAGTTCTTGGTATATAAATTTCCGATTCCTGGATTATCTGAACAAAAATTAGTTGGAGGAGTAGCAATTGACATTACAGAGCGTAAAATTCTAGAGCGGGAACTAGCTCACAAGCAAGAGTTGTTGGATGCCTTTATCACTAGCGCACCTGTTGGTATAACCGTCCTCGACCAGCAACTGCGTTACTCGTTAATCAATGAGGCATTGGCGGAAATGAATGGCATTCCAGCAGCAATGCATATTGGCAAGACAGTGTGGGAGATTGTCCCTGATATAGCACCAAAGCAGGAACAGGTCTTCCGGTATGTTCTGACAACGGGTGAACCAATTTTAGATTTTGAGATCAGTGGAGAAACTCCAAAACTGCCTGGTGTGATCCGGACTTGGCTAGCTTCTTACTTTGCAATTGAGTCTGAAGCCGATCAACCCATTGGTCTGGGCATTGTTGTGGTAGAAATTACAGAACGCAAACGTGCTGAAAAGATGTTGGAGTTGCAAGCAATCATCACTCGCAATGTAGCAGAGGGAATTTGCTTAATTCGAGCCGCTGATAAAATTATTGTCTACGCCAATCATAAATTTGAGCAAATGTTTGGCTATGAAGATGGTGAACTCACAGGTCAGCATGTATCAATTCTCAACTACGAAGAGGAATACAGTACTTCTGAACAGGTGACAGAGGCGATTATGGCTACGATTCTGAAACACGGTGAAGCAAGTTACGAAGTCCATAATGTGAAGAAAGATGGCACTTCCTTTTGGTGTCGCGCCGCCACATCTGTTTTTGAGCATCCTGAATTTGGAAACGTTTTTGTTGCCGTTCAACAAGACATTACCGAACACAAGCAAGCAGACGAACAAATTAAAGCATCTCTCAAAGAAAAGGAGGTATTACTTCAAGAAATCCACCATCGCGTGAAGAACAATTTAGGAATTGTCAGCAGTTTGCTGGAGATGCAGTGCAGACGTACAAAAGAGCCGCAAGCAATTGCAATCCTGCGCGATAGTCAAAACAGAATTGCTTCTATAGCTTTGGTTCATGAAAAACTATACCGTTCTGAAGAGCTTGCCGATATTAATTTCGCTCAATACATTCCTGATTTAACAACTCATTTATTCGATTCCTATAATGACAGATCCAGCGATATTCGATTGAATATTCAAGTTGATGATGCTAAGTTAGACATTGAAACTGCCATTCCTTGTGGTTTGATTATCAACGAACTAGTTTCTAATGCTTTGAAATATGCTTTTCCTGTTCATCGTGAAGGTGAAATTCAGGTCAGATTATATCAACAATACAACCAAAATTTGATACTCATTATTCGAGATAATGGTGTTGGGCTTCCTGAAAACTTTGATAGCAAGAAAGCTAAAACACTGGGTATAAACCTTGTTCAGGGGTTAGTCAAGCAACTAAGGGGAACGCTTGAAATTAAATGCCAGCAGGGAACAGAATTTAAAATTACTTTTACAAAAAATAGGGCATAAACATGACCAATATCTCATCAAACACGCAGACAACAAAGACGATTCGGGTTCTTGTTGTTGAAGATGAGTATATTCTGGCTATCAATTTACAAGAAAGCTTAGAGTCTTTAGGATACAGGGTCGTAGATATCGCAGATTCCGCAGAAGCAGCAATTGAGAAAGCAAACAAACTGCGCCCAAACTTGATTTTAATGGATATTCGGCTGCGGGGCGAAATGGACGGCATCCAAGCAGCAGAACACATCTGGAATCGTTTACAAATTCCCGTTATCTACGTTACAGGGCACTCTGATAAAAGTACTGTAGAGCGGGCAACGCTGACATTACCTTTTGGTTACATTCTCAAACCTGTGAGGGAGCAAGAACTGTATGTTGCTATTCAAACAGCACTCAATCGCTATGAACGCGAGCAATTTTTGAGTAGTGTGCTTCGAGGTATGGGGGACGGGGTGATTGTGGTAGATCCACAGTTACGCGTCAAGTACTTGAATCAGGCAGGGGAAGCACTCACAGGGTGGCGACTGGATGAAGCGAAAGACCAAATGTTAGACGATGTTTTTCAACTCATTGATGAACAAACTCAGCTAAGAGTAGAAAATCCCATCATCTGGGCCTTCCAACAAGAAACCACTATTTATTTAAGCGATCGCATTCTACTAATTGCCAAGGATGGAACAAAGATACCTGTAGCTGATAGCGCTACTCTCCTAAGAGACAACAACGGTGCGATTACAGGCGCTGTCATGGTTTTTCGGGATGACACCCAACGCAGGTTAACCGAAGAACGCAACCTCGCGGCTGAACGTACCCGAAAACTAGAAATGCAAATAACGGAACTCCAACTACTGAACCAGTTGAAAGTGGATCTATTGGCAGCCACTTCTCATGAAATGCGAACGCCCTTGTCAAATATCAAAATGACAATTTCTTTACTAGAAAATATTCTTGATCAGCAGGAAATAGGACAATTAGAAGCATCTTCTAAACTTGAGTCTGTATCTTGCTACCTGGGTATTCTACGTTCTGAGTGCGAACGAGAGTTAAATCTGGTCGATGATTTGCTGAAGATGCGAATCATTGATGCAGATATGTATCCATTGGAATTGACTTCGATTCAACTTCAATTGTGGCTACCTCATATTGCTGAAGGTTTTCAAGAACTAGCTCAAGCTAAACAACAAATTTTAGAGCTTAACATTCATCCAGACTTACCACCTCTGATTTCAGACTTAAGTATCCTGACTCAAATTGTGTCGGAGTTACTCAACAATGCTTGCAAATACACTCCTCCTCAAGAACAGATTACGGTAACTGTCCACCTCGTCCAAAACCCAACTAGCATAATAAATCAAGATACTCAAATTCCGAGCTTTCAAATTACAATCAGCAATTCTGGGGTAGAAATTCCTAGCAATGAACAATCTCGCATCTTTGAACCGTTTTACCGAATTCCTAATAGGAATACAACAGAACAACCTCCTATTTCTAACCTGATTAAAAAGATACCGATTAGTAGTACATGGCAACCTAGCGGTGCAGGATTGGGGCTGGCATTGGTGAAGAAGCTAGTCAAATATATTCAAGGCACGATCGCAGTGACTAGCGCTCAAGGCTGGACAAGCTTCACAGTCCAGCTACCATTAACTTTGTCGTTGGAGCGTTCATCCTAAACCTAAATGATTTCGCAGTGCTTGGCGCATCACTTCTACAGGTACATTCTCTTGTTGTAACCAGATTTTTAATGCTGCTACTCCTTGTTGGACAAGCATTTCTAATCCATTGATCGCAATTGCACCTTGTTTTTGAGCTTGTTGGAGAAATTGTGTCGGTTGAGGTATATATATCAAATCATAGGCGATCGCTTCTGTTGGTAAATTCTCCATTTGCGTTGCACTTAAAGGAGATTCATCTACCTTGGGATACATACCAATAGGAGTTGTGTTAACTAGCAAGTTAGCTTGGGGAATCAGTTGTGCTAGTTTCTCCCATGTATGCACTTGCAAGTTCTCAGCTAGGGGTGTACCCCAGCTATTTTGGAATTCTTTTAACTTTTGCTCATTGCGCCCAACGACATGAATTTCAGCAAAACCTAGCTGGCTACAACCTGCTACAACTGCCCTAGCTGCACCACCATTGCCTAAAATTACTGCTACCTTCTGACTCCAATCTTGCTGATATGTTGTTTGCAGTGGGGCGATGAATCCTTCTATATCTGTGTTTGTTCCCACCCATTGATCATCCTTGCGGGTGACAGTATTCACTGCGCCTATAGCTTGAGCCAAAGGGGTAATTTCTGAGAGTAGGGGCATAATTGCCTGTTTATGAGGAATTGTCACACTAAAGCCGACAACTCCTACCGCAGCAAAACCTGCGATCGCTACTTCTAAATTTTGTGGTTCTATGGGAAATGGAAGATAAACATAATCTAATCCCAACTGAGCGATCGCAGCATTGTGCATTACCGGCGACAATGAATGTTCCACCGGATGCCCAATCACTCCTAAAAGCTTAGTTTTACCTGTAATTGATATTTCTTTAGTCATAACTCCCCGTGTCCCTGCGTCTTCCTACATTCCTGTACTAGCCTACAATTATTAAAAGCTACTTCACACTTCTTTAGATTATGCAGGTAACCACAGCCCCCTCTACAACTCCCATTCCTGGCCAGTACTGGCAGTGGCGAGGGCACAAAGTTTACTATGTACGAGCAGGAGAGAAATCGCAACGCCCACCCTTACTATTAGTACATGGGTTTGGTGCTTCTACAGACCACTGGCGCAAGAATATCACAGGACTGTGCCAAGATTTTCAAGTATTTGCGATCGATTTATTGGGATTCGGACGTTCAGCCAAACCGAAATTGCAGTACGGCGGCGACTTGTGGCGTGATCAACTCTACGATTTTATTAATGAAATCATCGGGCAAAAAGCAGTCTTAGTAGGTAACTCCCTTGGTGGGTATGCTTCGTTGTGTGTTGCAGCCCAACGCCCCGATAGTGCAGCTGGTGTAGTCTTACTTAACAGTGCAGGCCCCTTTAATGAGCAACCTACATCAGAACCTGAAGCTTTGCAAACCCAAATTCAGCCTCCCAAGCAAGAATCTGGATTGCAGAAGTTACTGGGTGATAGCGTTAAGTGGATGTTTCAACAACCTTTAGCCCAGTTTTTATTATTTCAATACGTGCGACAACGTTGGGTAATTCGCCAAACTCTAGAGAAAGTTTATCTAGATAAAAGTGCAATTACAGACCAATTGATAGAGGAAATTTATCGTCCTGCTTATGATGCAGGTGCGTTGGATGTATTTGTTTCAGTGTTTAATACTCCCCAAGGTGAAAAAGTTGATGTACTGCTGAAGCAATTAACTTGCCCTTTACTACTATTGTGGGGAGAAGCTGATCCTTGGATGAAAGCTAGAGAGCGATCGCAGAAGTTTCAACAATATTACCCTCAACTAAAAGAATATTTTCTCAAGGCTGGTCATTGTCCCCATGATGAAATACCAGATCAAGTGAATCCGCTTTTGCGAGATTGGGTATTGTCTATTTCCCAGTAATGTAGGGAAATATATTAGGAACTTGTAACAACCAAACTATTGCAATGATTGACATCCCGCCTTGCACTTGAGTGCAAGGCTGAGAGCTTTAGTCCACTTAAGTGGACTAAAATGATTCACTCAGTCCGCTTTAGAGGACTTTCGCTATTAGCCTTGGAATGGAATTCCGAGGCTAATAGCAACGAAGCAAAGATTTATTAGATGTGGTTAATGACAAAGCTTCTAGCGTAACGACTATTTTTCAAAACGAGATGCTGCTCATTTTTTCCTATATTTTTTATTTCAAAATATATGATTTAATTTCTTGCTCCATAGAATCACTTATAATTTCGCTTCCCATAGCAGGTTTATCAAGATTAACTCTAATAAAATTTGTCTTATCTCTTTCTGTAAATTTTTTATCATTATTAGAATCTTTAATTATTTTGATAAATAAAGCATTTTGGCTGGGGACAATTACCCAATTAATGACTTGAGTATTATTCGGGGTAATTTGCTGGAGATTTTTACCAGATAAATCAGATAAATATCCAATTAATGCATCTTCTGAATTGAGTTTTTTGTCTGTGTTAGTATCCTGCTCAAGGATTTTATATAACCAAAATCTTATAGGCGATTTACTTGCTGATTTTGTTTCCAATAACTCGAAAGAATTTATTATTGCTTTTTTATTTAATAAAAGATGACTTTCGCCATCCTGCTTATGATAAAAAATAAAATTATACAGTTTGTTATCTCTAACATAAGAACGTGAAAGTCCATAATTACTTTCTTTATCTTGATTATGTTCTGCTAGATAAACTGGAATCATCAAATAATCTGATTGTTCTTTGATGATGATGTCACTATATATAATATTTGGTTCTAGCTTTTGTTCTTCAGCAGCTTTTACTTGTGTCTTTTCTATTCTTCTAGTAACACTCGCTTCACAAGAAAGAGTAAATGTGCTTAGAACTATAGCTGTAGTAATTTTATTCAAAAATTTCTTATGAATCATTAAAATCTCCTAGCAAGATATTTAGCCGTTCTATTTTATACCCTGCTAGAAGATTGCCCAAATTTATAACTTGTGGTCAGCATTATCCTAGCCTTACAGCTAGCTCCTCAATCATAAATTCCGGTAATTCTGACCGTACTGAGCAGTGATTATACTATTAGTTGTAATAAATATCACTATAAAACTCAAAAACCTGGTCAGTTGTGACCAGGTTCGCTCGAATTCGCAGTTTTCAAATCGTTAACTCGTTAGGTAATTACAAAAATCAACAACTAGGGTGGACATAACAACTAGCAAACTCAGCATTCTTTGTTTTTCCGCTTTGGGATTTGGCTTTGCCTTTCTTAAAAGACTTTGCGCCACTTCATTAATTTGCTGAAATTTACTTGGGCTGCTGACGGGAGACACCGTGTCATTTGCCCTTTTTGGTTTTGCTTTATTTGGTGTCTATAAATATAATCTATCACTCAAATAATGAGCCGCAAACCCTTATTTACTAAAGTTGATATTCTGTATAATTTTGCAATACAAAACAAAATCTTGACACAAACAGGTTTTACAACTTCCAATTATTGGGGATGGAAATTTGATCCCCAATGTTGGAAATCCGTTGAGAATAGATCCCTAGTAAAAGGGTCTGGACTGGGGATTGGGGATTAGGGATTTGGCCTTATTGGCGACAAGCGGAAAATTTTTGGAATGCTCCGCTAGTAACGCAGTAATTAATTACCATTCCCACATGACTGTACTCTCGTCAAGATTATCAGTGACAATGCGTCCAATGGCATCAATTTCTGCAAGTTCAGTAGCAGAAAGTTTAACCTCGGCTGCTAATGCGTTGTCTTTTGCTTGTTGGGGATAACGCGCACCTGCGATCGCATTTGTTTGAGGTTGGGCAATTAACCATGCCAATGCCAACTGAGCAAGGGTAGCATTATGTTTGTCAGCTATAGGACGCAGTTTTTCTAAAGCTTGTTGGGCGTGTTCAAAGTTTTCGCCTTGAAACAGTTTATTTTTAGCACGGTTATCTGCCGGATCGAATTTATGTCCGGGAGCAAATTTACCTGTTAATAATCCCTGTGCTAAGGACGAATAGGCAAGGATAGAAATATTATTTTCGATACAGTAAGGCATTACATCTTTTTCTACCTGCCGCCAAAAGAGAGAATAAGGTGGTTGTAAACTATCAATCCGACCATATTTTGCTGCTTCTGCTATTTGTTCGCGGGAAAAATTAGAAACACCAATTGCTCGAATTTTACCTTGCTCTTTGAGGGAGTTAAGAGCGCTCATAGTTTCTTCAATTGGTACTATTTCACTATTAAAAGCGCCAGAGGGCCAATGAATTTGATAAAGGTCTATATAGTCTGTTTTGAGGTTTTTCAAAGAACCTTCACAAGCCCGAATCACTTGATCATACTTAAGATGGTTGGCGAAAACTTTCGTAGCATACTCTACGCGCTCGCGGACATCAGATAAAGCTTCAGCTACAATGCGTTCAGAATGTCCTTCACCATAAACTTCCGCAGTATCAATTGTAGTAATACCCGCTTCAAATGCCGCTCGGATTGTTTTAATCGAGTCAGCGTCTTCAATTCCCACCCACATTTTTTTACCTGCTTGCCAAGTTCCCATGAGGATGGGTGTGATTTGTACGTCTGATGTTCCTAGTGTTCGCTTTTCCATTATTAGTTCCTAAATTCATCTCCCTGGATAGTTCCATACTGTATCGGTCTTAACGTGAAATTAAATCAGAGTTAAAGTAGATACTGATGAAATTGACTACGACTTTTCATGCGCTCAAAGAATGGGCAGTTGCCATAAATGCTTTAGAACAAGGCAACACAATTATGTTGTTGCGTAAAGGTGGTATCCATGAACAAAATGGACGTTTTCAAGTTGCTCATGAGCAAGTTTTGCTCTACCCTACTTTTGAGCATCAACAACCTTTTTTGTTGAAAGCTGAATATGCCAATCTTGTCTGCCCGGTGACATCGGGTTGGCATCCAGAGACGGTTCGCATTGGTAGCTGGGCTGAAATTACAGATATTTTGCCAGTCAGTGACGAGTCAGTTGTGAACTCTTTGCTGCCCTTCCATATTTGGAACGAGCATTTTATTAGCGATCGCCTCAAGTGGAAAGCCCGTCAGCCACTGTATATTCTCCTGTTGCGGACTTATAAACTACCCGAAGCGCAAGAAATTCCTTACCGTGCTGAATACGGTGGTTGCAAGTCATGGATTGATATAGCTCAATCTCTTAACGTACAGCAAGCAGAACCAGCTTTATCTGAGTCGAGTTATCAGCAGTTAGTAGCAGAGATTCGCGCCATTGTTGGTGATAAGCTGTATGTTCCTGCTTTCTGAAGAGATGTAACAGTAGGTAGTATAAGTAATTCAAAATTGTGTAACCAGAAAAACAAATCGTATATGCTTTAGGTCTGTTGCAAAATAGTATTTCTCGCTACATACTCTGGCGAAAACCGCAAGTAGTATTAATAAATCTTACCCTTTAATCACGGCAGGGGGATAAATGCTAGTTAAGGCTGTTGTTGTTTATATTCCACGGAAAACATCCGATGGGGTTAAATTTGCTGAGTATTAATCTGCTTTACGCAGCCTTAAGTTTGACAGCTATCCACAACTATCGGGCAAAAATTATCCCATAAGGGTGAGGCGGGTATTGACAAATTTCTGCCAATATGCAAAATAGGCTAAACGCAAAGGAGTTTACCATGCATCGACAAATGTGCTGGTTATCTAATTCAAGTGGTGATGGGGAGAAAATTTTGCATTTGCAGATCGCACCCAATCAACCCTGGCGTCCCTACACAGCTTTTGGGCAATACGCAGTGCCAGATTATCAAATACCAGGTGGCTCAAAAGGTTGGGCAACTTATCAAAAACTGTTAAAAGCTGGCTGGACATTGGTTCCTAGCGCACGGGCACAGGAGTTTGCTAGCCACTACTCAGAGTCAATAGTCCAAAATTAATAGTCTACAGTCTACTTGAATAACTGTGGACTATTAATTTAAACTTCACAAAACACTTCACAAACCTTTTGGAGAACCTTCGCCACGAGGATCGGCTGCTCCTTCTAAAATACCATCTGCTGTGACGGCGATCGCGTTAGCATTGCCCCAAGGAGTTGTTTCTTTAATATTGTGTCCCCGACGACGCAACTCTTGCAGAGTGAGAATATCTAAACCCCAAGGTTCCACTCGCAACTCATCGGGAAGCCATTGGTGATGTATGCGTGGGGCAGAAACAGCTGCACCAACATCCAAATTGTATTCCAGCACGTTTAATACTACTTGCAGCACTTGGGTAATGATGGTACTACCACCAGGGGTTCCTGCTGCCAGGCGTAAACGATTGTTTTCCGTGACAATTGTTGGAGTCATGCTGGATAAAGGGGTTTTGCGGGGTGCGATCGCATTTGCTTCGTTACCAATCAAACCAAAATCATTAGGCACTCCTGGCGCTATGGAAAAATCATCCATCTCGTTGTTAAGTACAATCCCAGTTCCCGGAGTCACCACCCCAGCACCAAAGCCAAGGTTAATTGTAAAAGTTAAACTCACGGCATTATGCTGCTCATCCACAACTGTTAGATGACTAGTTTCAGGAGATTCATATTTAGAACAAGAAGACAATAGAACAAGAGGACATCTGGAATTTTGAATAATATCAAGTTGAGTACGTAGCGGGACGCTTGTTAACCACGTCAGAAAGTACTCCCCCTGCTTTCTTAAGAGTCCTGGCTTTACCCCCATTGAGGGTTTAGCCCTTTCCATCTTGATTTGTTGACGGCGTTGTTTGGCGTATGCTGGACTGATCAGTTCTTGTACAGGGACTTTGACAAAATCTGGATCGCCTAAATATTGTGAACGATCCGCATAAGCAATCTTCATCGCCTCTGCGATTAAATGTAAAGCATTGGGGTGATGCCATCCTAAAGATTTTAAATCGGTGTCGCCGATAATATTTAAAATCTGCAATAGGTGAACACCTCCTGATGAAGGTGGTGGCATAGAGCAGATTTTAGCTTTGCGGAAAGTACCACACAAGGGATTACGCCAAATTGGTTTGTAGGTTTTTAAGTCTTCGAGTGTAATTAAACCACCATTTTTTGCCATATCAGAGGCGATCGCCTGGGCGATACTGCCAGTATAAAAACTTTGCGGATTCTGGGCAATTGCTTCTAAAGTTCGCCCTAAATCACGTTGTACCAATCTTTCTCCAGGGCCGTAAAATTCACCGTTGCGTGTAAAAATTTCTCGCGCCGCCGGATTGTTGAGAATTACCTGCTTACGTGTTCGATTCACTTGCACAGAGCGGTAGGTTACCACACGGCTGAGAAGAAAACCATCCTTAGCCAGAGCGATCGCAGGTTTTACTACCTCTTGCCAAGGTAATTTACCATAGCGACGATGCACTTCATACATTCCCGCCACTGTTCCTGGTGTCGCTACTGCCAAATAGCCATTAACACTTGCATTCGGACGCACCTTACCTTGTGCATCCAAGTATATATTTCTTGTAGCTTTTAGCGGTGCGCGTTCCCGGAAATCTAACGCTTTCATCTCACCAGTTTTCTGTGAATGCATCAATAAAAAGCCACCGCCGCCAATTCCTGCTGAAAAAGGTTCTACTACAGAAATCGCAAAGGTTGTAGCTACGGCTGCATCAACTGCATTACCACCCTTAACTAACATAGAAATTCCCGCTTCACTTGCTAGGGGATGGGCTGAAACTACCATTCCCTTTTTGCTACGTAAGGGTAAAATGAAGGCGGCTGATGCGACAGAGTTGTAACACAGAATACCAAGAGAAAAGACAGCGATCGCAACTCGCTGGTAATTGCCTACTATATGCATTTTTATGCCATTGTGTTTTATATTTCTTAGGCTAGCGCCTGGGAGTGCATTACAAACAAAATATGGGTGTGTAAGTGCCGTTCCCTGATACTTTTGATTATTTAATAGAGCCGCTGGGGAAGCATGACCAAGCGGCTTTTTCTTGCGGTGTTGAGAAACTAGACCGTTATTTAAAACAGCAAGCAGGACAAGATGGGCGTAAACGTGTGGCTGCTCCCTTCGTCTTAATAGAAAAAGATTCTAGGTTGATTGCTGGTTATTACACACTTTCAGCAACAAGTATTCAATAAAAATTTTGATTTCACATTTGTTTATAGCTCATACCTACCTGTGTAAAACAAGTTAAAAAATTACCTTATAAAGAACATTTTTCACCCTTTGGTGTAAAAAACTTATAATTTTTTAGATTTACGAAACTCGTGGACAACATCTTTAATATTCTGTAATTCGCCCTCAACTAAGTAGTTTAATTGTCGCATTTCATCTGCTGTAATTCTTCCAGCGACTTGAGCGATCGCTTGTCTTAATTGCGGATATTTTTTTAAAGTTTCTTTGCGCACAATCGGTGCTGCTTCATAAGGGGGAAAATACTGTTTATCATCCTTTAAAACCGCTAAATCCAAGCGAGCAATCTGCCCATCGGTAGAATTACCTGCTACCATATCTACCTGCTTTTGCAGCAATGCTCGATAGATTAAACCTAAATCCATAATTTGGGGTGGTTTAGCAAAATGTAAGTTATAGGTTTTCGCTAATCCCGGAAAACCATCTTCCCGTTCCAAAAATTCATAGCCAAAGCCGCCACGCCATTGGGGTGTATATTTAGTAGCTTCCGAGAGAGTTTGAAGATTGTAGCGCTTGGCATCCTCACCCCGAATAATTATTGCGAATGTATTTTCAAAACCTAAGCTTGGCATTACTTCTAAATTGAATTGCTGGGCGTATGCTTGTTTTAATTTTTCGTAAACTAATTTTGGATCACTAATTGCTTTTTGTTTTAAAATGCCAGTAAAAGCTGTACCTGTATACTCAATATAGGCGTCTATTTTGCCAGCAGTAATTGCACTATGACAAACGAAAGAACCACCTAAGCGGGGACGACGCGCAACTTTTAAATTAGTGGTTGCTTCAATTTGTTGTGCTAAGAGTTCACCTAAAATATCTTGTTCAGTAAAATCTTTAGAAGCTACGATAATATCACCACTGTTATTGGTAGTTGAATTTGGGTTGCAACTGGCGATCGCAACTACCAAAGCAACAGTTAACAGGCAAAAAAGTACAAATGTTTTTATTGTCTCTGTTGGGTATTTTAGGCGCATATTATCCTAAGTTACCTCTAGGCTTGGTTAATTTTTAACTTTTAATCTTTTTTCCATCCAACCAATAGCCAAATCAGCAATTAATGCAATTACTGCCGCAGGAACTGCCCCTGCTAAAATTAACTGATTATTCACGACTGCGATTCCACGAAAAATAAATACACCTAAACCACCAGCACCAATCGCTGCGGCTATAGTTGCAATTCCAATAGCAATCACAGTTGCTACACGCACCCCTGCTAAAATTACTCCCACCGCCAAAGGAATTTCTACTTGAAACAACAATTGTTGATCAGTCATTCCCATACCTCGCCCAGCTTCCCGAATTGCAGAATCAACGCCAGTGATACCAGTATAAGTATTGCGAATTATCGGTAACAAAGAATATAAAATTAATGCGACAATTGCTGGTACTACGCCAATACCACCAATTACAGGTACAGGAATAAGTAAACCAAACAAAGCCAAACTAGGAATAGTTTGCAGAATATTGGCAATACCCAGAATCGGTTGACGGAGGTTTGTTTGGCGTGTAATTAAAATACCTAAGGGGATGCCTATCAGTATGGCGATACTAATAGCAATGCCCACCATAAATAAATGTTCCAGCGTATGCTGAAGAATTTCTGGGGCGTACTTGATGAGGAAGAAATCTTTCATAATGTGTCTTGCAATGAACGCAGACATTGAACAAAAGCAAGACTCTCTGGATGTTGAGAGTTGATAAATTCATCCTTTGTCCCTAATACTACCAATTCTCCACCATAAATTAAACCAATTCTTGAAGCCAAAACAAAAGCTTCTTGAATATCGTGGGTGACAAACACAACGGTTTTGCCTAATTCTTGTTGTAACCGTCGAAACTCCTGTTGAATTTCTAAGCGTGTAATTGGATCGAGTGCGCCAAATGGTTCATCCATTAATAATACAGGCGGATCAGCTGCTAGCGCCCTGGCTACACCAACCCGTTGCTTTTGCCCTCCTGAAAGTTCATGGGGATAGCGCCTAGCAAATTGTTCTGGATTTAAACCTACCAATTGCAACAGTTCGTAAACCCGCGTTTTAATTTGTTTCGGTTTCCAACCTTCCAAAGCGGGGACTAAACCTACATTACGTTCAACTGTGAAGTGAGGAAATAAACCCGTTTCTTGAATTACATAACCAATCTTGCGCCGCAGTTTAATTTCATCCCATTGAGTTGTAGGAACACCATCAAATAAAACTTCCCCTTGGGTGGGTGTGAAGAGGCGATTAATTAATTTCATAGTAGTAGTTTTACCACTACCACTGCGTCCGAGTAATACTAGCGCTTCACCTTGATGAATGCTGAAATTGAGATTTGATACTAAAGGACGATGGTTGCGGCTAAAGGTGACATTGCGGAACTCTACAGCAATTTGATTCTGCGGCATAGGTAACTAGCAGTCGAGATTGGCTTTATGTCACATTATGCGGTGATTTCGCTAGAAACTCTCCTTGACGACTGGAAGCCGCAGTTAATCTTGCACGCAAACAAGACGCGTAGGGGCTTCGGGAGAGAAGGCCGCCTACGCGGGTTTTAAATCCTTAATTATTAAGGACTTACTTGTTTGTGTAGTAGCGAATTAGGTTTGCCCAAACTTTTCTTAACTTGCAAGCAGTGCTTTTGTAGCTGACTCTCCTGCTTTTCTCAAATTTCGCCTTAGTTGAAAAACTAATAAACCTAGAGTACTCCAATGAACAAGTATGGCTAGGAATGCTTTTATCGGTGACAGTGAGTTGGCTTCAGGAGAAATGGCATAAATTGGTGCAAGTATTGAAAACAGCCAGAGAAAATTGTTGTCTCTGGAGTAAGAAGAAAAGATGGCCATAATTATCACTGGTAATACAATTACAGCAGCGATGGTAGCATTAGTCCAAAATACTCTATGCTTATTTTTGCTGAATAAAAGTAGTTGAGCTAAGGCTGCATATATCATAGCTAA
This sequence comes from Mojavia sp., assembly GCF_059505145.1. Classification (NCBI taxonomy): domain Bacteria; kingdom Bacillati; phylum Cyanobacteriota; class Cyanophyceae; order Nostocales; family Nostocaceae; genus Mojavia; species Mojavia sp. The sequence continues at coordinate 99,834 of NZ_JCACKA010000035.1, read as the reverse complement.
ACTCCCAGCTAAAGCCAGAGCGAAAATAGCATTAATTTTGTTATCAAGGGGGACACGAGAGAGGAATATTAATCCACATAAACCGATAATAGCAATCATTGCATTTATGGCGATCGCTACTAATCCTGGACTCTTTTCACCCCAAATTAAATTCTGAAATAATGTACTATTAACCAAGCCTTTGCTAGTAGAAGTCCGTTTATATCTTGCCCAATCTTGTAGTATTTGGCGATGAGGATTAAGAGCAGCAATGAGATATAATAATAGCCAAAAATTCAAGAAAAATAAGCACACAATATTTTCGGCCAGTAGATATGAACCAGGAGAATCATCGAATGCTAATTTTTGCCAATTCGCACAACCTAAAGTAATAACTGTAAAACAAGCCGTTAATAAATAACTCTGCTGCTTGCTCAACATAGTAGTATTAGGGTCACGAAAGCAACGTTGTAAAGATTGCCAGATAAAATATGTTCCTATACCGTAAATAGATAGAGCAAAGCCAAGCGTATTTACAACACTATCGCCTAAAGGTAAAGCAAACCAATGGAAATTAGTAAGTCTTGAACTAATCGGCCTGAATACAGAACTCATGTCTGCATTAGGAATTAAATAACAAGGGTTAACCAGCCTCAAAAAAACAAGTGGATAATCATCTGATATTTCCGGCATGACTAATCGCAGACTGATTAGGAGAAATCCTAAAACTACGCCACTACCTAACCAAGCTTGGAAACCACCCAACCAAGAACTAACTAAGCCAAATAGCAATGCACCACTATAATATAAAATGCTAGCAGCAACCACAGCTGCGTAAAAACTTAAGATTAGTTGCAAAGAAATTTTAGCATTTAAAGCTGACCATAAATGCAAAGGAACAGCTAGTAGTACTACAACATAAAGCAAAATAGGAACACCCAAAATTTTGCCTGAGAAAATACTTTGATGCGATTGGGGACTAAGGCGAATAAAATTGAGTGTTTCACGCCGTTCTTCAGAAGCCAAATCACTGATTAGTAGATAAGTTCCTGCTACTAAAAGTGTAAAAGTGCCAATAATACTCAAATGTGTAAATAAATCTAGCGACCACAATTGCCAATTGACAACCACATTACCAAATTCATCCTTAATACATTTTGGTAAATTGTAGAGCATCTCTCCCGTACAATATTTATTAGAATAACCTTGAAATACTGTATTACGAGTTGGTAGCTCGATTTGGCAAACCATAAAAATTAGAAATTGACCCAGCAGAGAAATAGCAATTGCCAACAATATATTACGTGATTTTAAACGGCCTTTGAGTTCACGTAAAAGTTGGGGATTCCAATCACCGATCTTGTCTAATAAATTGAGCATCATAGAAAAATCTCCGTAAATTGGAAGTGATAATTATTAAATAATCAAGATGCTTGCTTATGACCTAATTTCAAGAAAATGGTTTCTAAGTCTTCTTGGGTGCAGTGAAAATCAGTTACGGGAATACCAGCATGAATGAGCGATCGCAACAAATCTGCACAATCTTCCTCCTTGCCAGAAAAATTCACTCGTACACTATTTTTTCCTGTAATTACCTGCCACTCATCCACCGCAGGATGATTTTTCAATTCGCTCAAAAGTGGCTCTAATTTCCCTAGAGTTGATAACACAATTTGCTGGCGAGAAAGACGCTGGTAAAGTTGTTTTAACGAAGCACTTTCTACTAGGAAGCCAAGTTCCATAATTCCGACAGAAGTACACAGTTCTGCTAAGTCACTGAGAACATGAGAGGAAATCAATATCGTCATCCCAGCTTCTTGCAAAGCTTTGATAATTTCACGAAACTGCATCCTAGCGATGGGGTCAAGCCCTGATACTGGTTCATCCAGCAGCAGTAAAATTGGTTCATGAATAATCGTTCGCGCTAAACTCAAGCGCTGCTTCATCCCTCGTGAAAGTGTAGAAATCAAGCTATTACGCTTATTGCCGAGTTGTATCAGTTCCAACACTTCATGTAGCCGTTGAGTACGACGCGGTTCCCGCAAGCGATACAGTCGTGCAAAATAATCTAGGTAGTCCCAGACTGTCAGATCCTCATATAACGGATAGTCATCAGGTAAGTAGCCAAGACGACGCTTGAGGGTGGGGTTGCTTTTGTCACGTAGCAGGCGATCGCCATTAATATAAATCTCACCAGTAGTAGCCTCCTCAGCGGCTGCTAACATCCGGATGAGAGTTGTCTTACCTGCGCCATTAGGGCCAATCAGTCCGTATACTTCACCCGCTTGGATCTCTAAATCCACGTTATTAACAGCAATATGTCGGTCAAATTGCTTAGTAAGTCCACAGGTGCGAATTGCTAATTCTTTTACCATAGCTGCCAGAGTGCGGCTTGTGATTAACGCTTACACTAACCTGTCTCTACAGTTTTTGCCGAGCTTGTTTCAGAAATAGAAACCAAGTTTACACAATCTTAATTTTATTACGCAAAATACTTAAATTAAAGTCTTAATAAAGTTAACAAATATTATCAAAATATTGGGAATTTTAAAACAAGAAAACTCTAGATCTTCACAGCTAATCAACTGTAACAGTTATGGATTTTGATTCGCTCATGCAGATGCCAGTCATCGGGGAAACTATTGCTTATGCTATCGAAGATGGAAGGCAGTGGGGACAATCCTTTGCTAATAATTTTTATTGGGCAGGTAACAAAGATAACATTGCAAACTTGATGATCTTAGAATCAACTGTTTGGTCAGTCGGCAACGGTATTCTCAATGGTGTTTTAGGATTCGCAGGAATACCAACTGAGATTGCAATTACGTTGTATTCTCAAGTAAAGCTAGCATCTGCCCTTTTTACCATTTATGGAATTGATATCAGAAGCCCATCTTCACGTCCTTTAGTTTTAGCTGCGGCTGCGGGAATTACTGTAGCAGAACTTGCTAATGAATTAGGGACTAAAGTTGGCTCACAAGCTATTCAAAAAGCTTTGATGTCTATCCCTGGTAAAACATTTGTTGAAATAAATAAAGCTTTGGGAATTAAGTTAATCTCCAAAGCAGGTGAAAAAACTTTAGTTAACGTAGCAAAAATGATGCCTTTTGTAGGGTCTGCTGTTGGTGGTACAGTCAATGGGGTCATGATGAATGCTTGCGGATATTCAGTAATTGCCTTCATCAAAGCTTGGAATAGGTCATAAAATAGCGCGGTATTTATAGCGATTAGCTGGATTTTTCAAGTTCAGCTCATCGCAACTAAACACAGCTTTTTTACGTTTCGTCTTGCTCTTGCTCATCTTTTTGCATTTCTTTAATTTCCGAAATTATTTCTTCTATAGTGGGGTTTCCCAAAATCTGATCTCTGTCTCGTGTGTAATCCCCACTTCCCATCTCAAATTGCTGCATAAATCGTGCCATCCCAGCTGGGCCAAGGGCCTTAGTAAGGGCTTCTATCCCCAGCCGCCTAATCTCAACCTGGGAAAGTTTAGTCACGTCTATCATGTGTCGCCTCCATTACCCATTGAAGTGGGTTTTCTAATCTTACTTGTAGCAAGTTCCTGCACCTTGCAGCCAAACGCAACATTCTGTCATCTGTGGTTAAAAAGATATCGGCATTCCCTGCTTCCGCACAAGCAATATGCAATGCATCGTAGTTTTTAAATCCCAGTTCAGCAAGTTGGGAACCACGAGACTCAATTTGTTCGTTAATCATAATTTTGCTCGTCGCAAAAGCAGTCCATAATCTCATCTGGTCTTTTCTTGCGCTATCAGGGGTACGCTTCAGTTCAACTTCAATAACTTGGCTTGTCAGTAGCAACCACTCACCGCGTTGACAATTCGTTAAGATGAGTCGCACAGCCTCAGCTTCCAAACGAATTCTTTCCTGTGTCTGGTCATCGAAAGGGCGATTCAGACAACAGACATCTAAATAAATTGAAAACTCCATAAGTACATCTTGCTCGGTATGATATTTAATCTGCAAGCATTTACCTAGTAAGAAACAGCTATGTCACAGAACTACCGCATTACCCTACTCCCTGGCGATGGCATTGGCCCTGAAATTATGGCAGTAGCGGTAGACGTGCTGAAAGTCGTAGGGAAAAAATTTGATATTCAGTTTAAATTCCAAGAAGCCTTAATTGGTGGTGCGGCGATTGACGCTACAGGCGAATCTTTGCCATCTGCTACCTTAGATACTTGTCGTAACAGTGATGCTGTATTACTGGCTGCGATTGGTGGTTATAAGTGGGATTCCCTACCATCTCATAGCCGCCCAGAAGCAGGTTTGCTGGGGTTGCGTGCAGGTTTGGGATTATTCGCCAATTTGCGCCCAGCGAAAATTTTGCCTCAACTCATTGACGCTTCAACTTTGAAAAGAGAAGTTGTGGAAGGCGTAGATATTATGGTGGTGCGCGAACTCACTGGTGGAATTTACTTCGGTAAACCCAAAGGAATTTTTGAAACTGAGACTGGAGAAAAACGTGGTGTAAATACAATGGTTTACACCGAATCGGAAATCGATCGCATTGGGCGAGTAGCATTTGAAGCCGCCCGGAAACGCGGTAAGAAACTCTGCTCGGTAGATAAAGCAAACGTGTTAGAAGTATCGCAGTTATGGCGCGATCGCATCACTAAACTATCCCAAGAATATCCCGATATTGAACTATCTCATCTCTATGTAGATAATGCTGCCATGCAGCTAGTACGCGCTCCCAGGCAGTTCGATACGATTGTTACAGGCAATTTGTTTGGCGATATTCTCTCTGATGCTGCTGCCATGCTCACGGGTAGTATTGGAATGTTACCCTCTGCTAGTTTGGGTGCTTCTGGGCCAGGAGTTTTTGAACCTGTTCATGGTTCCGCCCCAGATATCGCAGGACTTGATAAGGCAAATCCTCTAGCACAGGTTTTGAGTGCAGCAATGATGTTACGCTACGGTTTAGATCAATCAGAAGCAGCAGACTCCATCGAAAACGCTGTATTCCAAGTTTTAGAACAGGGCGATCGCACAGGCGATATTCTTTCACCAGGAACCAAACTTTTAGGTTGCCGTGCTATGGGCGACGCACTCATTCAAGCTCTACAAGCAAAATAATTTTTCTGCCACAGTTTGACCATTTTGGCAACCGTTGCGGAAACTTTCGGATAAACTAAAGAGAAATCTAGCAAGCAAATAGCAGCAAATAGTGCACGCTTTACGACAAGGACAAGCAAACTTTACCAATCCCAAAAACCAGCCTCTTCAGCCTCCCTTGGTTGATCCCGCTGTCATTAGGGCTGCTGGTAAAATTTACTACACTCTATGTGAGGTACATCCTGAAGTAGCTGGACAACCTACAGGAGTAGCAATTAACCGCACAAATCATCGGGGCAAGGTGATTTTTACGAATCATCCAGTCTTGTTGCCGGAAGAATGTTTTGTGCCCTTGAGTCAAATTGAATCTTATATGTATTAGTCAGTTGTTAGTTGTCAGGTGTTAGTTGTCAGTTGTCAAGAGTGGATATTAATTAACTCTCGACAAAGCACAAAAGATAAACGACAAATGACACAGGACTCATGACAACTGACTATATGGACATTTTACTAATTGTCCCGGCGAGCGCTATCGTCTTCGCTTTGGGTGCATCTATTGGCAGCTTTATTAATGTTGTAGTTTATCGACTCCCGGCAGGATTGTCGGTTCTTTGGCCTCCCTCACGCTGTCCCCATTGCCTCAACCAGTTAAAAGCTTACGATAATGTACCAGTGCTTGGCTGGGTGTGGTTAAGAGGCCAATGTCGTTATTGTAAAAGCAAAATTTCTGTCCGTTATCCTGTGGTAGAAGCGGTAACGGGCATAATTTTTTTGTTAGTATTTTTAATATTTAAAGTTTCTATTTATACAATTGGATATTGGGCTTTTTGTAGCTGGTTATTAGCGTTATCACTTATAGACTTAGATACAATGACCTTACCCAATCAACTTACGCAGTCGGGTTTGGTATTAGGGATTGTATTTCAAATGATTGTAGGGTTTCTCCCTGAAGCTAGCTGGGTAGGATTAATCAAACATCTCATGATGGGGATCGTCGGAGCTGTACTGGGCTTGTGGTTATTTGATGCGATCGCCATAGTCGGTTCAATGATCTTAGGTAAAACCGCAATGGGAGCAGGAGATGCCAAATTAGCCGCCATGATGGGAGCTTGGTTAGGTTGGAAGTATTTGCTTCTAGCTGGTTTTATGGCCTGTGCGGTGGGAGCATTAGTAGGTGGCGGTGCAATTGCACTATCCCAGCGCAGATTCGGACAAAAGATACCATTTGGCCCTTTTCTCGCTTTAGGAGCTGCGATCGCTCTGTTTGGCGGCGAAGCAATTTTATCGGCTTACCTACGGTTATTTTTTCCAGTAAGTTAAATATAGGAGGTAAAAATCAATTCAAAATTCACTTATTCAAAATTCAAAATTTAGGATACCTGCTTTTACCATTCCATTGCTCATCATAAGAAATTTCTACCCTCCATGACTGTAACTGTCATTACGCTATCGGCCCTTCAGATTTTGGTAATATCATCCTGTGACCTGTATCACCCTCTTACTCTTAACGAGCTGATTGCTCATAACCTAGCATCACGAATTCTTGATTTGGGAGCAAGTATCCCCTGGAGGGGTTGGGAAGGAACATCCTGTTTAGAGGTTAAGATTCCAACGGCTTTGCCGATACCTTCACAATATCAGACTAACAAGAGACTTGTATTGGCATAAGCATTTTCGTTAAGCTGGCAACCAAAGATGCAAAATCAGGTCTGAATTGCTTACAAGCGTAATTTGACAATGTAGTCAATAGTCAAGATCCGAAACGGGATAAACAAGCGTGTCATTTCCACAGTGGAACCACCAAAAACTCCGTATCCAGCCCAAAGTCCCAATGAGCGACTATGGAACGAGAACTTTTTACCCTGTACGCCCCGTAACTTCTTGACCTGTTTTCGACCTCATTACCCACTTGATAAGATAAAAATGGCAAACAACGAAGAAACACGCGGTTTAAAGTCTCTATTAGATTGGTTTGCAAATCGGCGAAAATCAGGAACTATCAGCCTCGAACGTCAAGAACGTGAAATTGCTGATGGGTTATGGCACAAGTGTTCTAAGTGTGGCGTATTGGCATATACGAAAGACCTTAGGGCGAATCAGATGGTTTGCGTCGAATGTGGTCATCATAATCGCGTCGATAGCGATGAACGCATCCGCCAATTAATAGATCAGAATACTTGGAGACCGATGGACGAGCATCTACGCCCCACCGATCCCCTGCAATTTCGCGATCGCAAACCCTATAGCGATCGCCTCCGAGAAATGCAAGAAAAAATTGGCTTAATAGATGCAGTTAAAACAGGTTTAGGACAAATCAACGGTTTGCCCGTAGCTTTGGGGGTCATGGACTTCCGCTTCATGGGTGGAAGCATGGGTTCAGTTGTAGGCGAAAAACTCACCCGCATGATTGAGCAAGCAACTCAACGGCGGTATCCTGTATTGATCGTTTGCACTTCTGGTGGGGCTAGAATGCAAGAAGGAATGCTTTCCCTCATGCAGATGGCTAAAATCTCCGCAGCCCTACAACGCCATCGGGATGCACGACTTTTATATATTCCAATTTTGACTAATCCCACTACAGGTGGTGTTACCGCGAGCTTTGCTATGTTAGGCGATATCATTCTTGCAGAACCAAAAGCCACCATAGGTTTTGCTGGTCGGCGAGTGATTGAGCAAACCCTACGGGAAAAATTGCCAGAAGATTTCCAAAGTGCGGAAGATTTACTCAAGCACGGTTTTGTAGATGAAATTGTGCCTCGGACTCAGTTAAAGAATACCCTAGCGCAGTTGATTGCCTTGCATCAGCCCATACCAACAGCGCCCCATATGGTTTTGTGGGAAACGATGAGCTTAAGTTCCACAGCTGCTGAGTAAGTAGAATAGGGGAGATCAAAGAATTATTCTTTCTCCCCCTGCGCCGTTGCACCTTTGCTCTTGAAAACTCACTAACGTGGCTCTTTGACAAATATGAGCGGGACAATCGCTGCTAATCGGCAGCAACTAGAGAGAGCAAACAATGTTGGTAAACCTCCATGTTCAGCAAATTGGGCTATAAAACCACCTATAGTTGTGCCTAAAGCACCACTAGCTCCAGCCACGGCAGATATGATTGCAAAATAGATCGACTGATTTTTTACTGGTGCGATTCCCAATTGCATATTGTTAATGCATAGATCGATGGCTGCCCAAGTCCCTCCTGTAAAAATGTGTAATAGCGGCAACCACAGCCAAATATCCAGATGATTAGCACTAATGCCCAACCACAGCAGAGGCGTAAGTGCGACTAGAATTCCAATAAAAATCAGGATGAGACGATTGCCTATCTTATCTGCCAACTTACCCCACAGAATGATCAGCAGCAGATTAGCCCCTGCCTGAAGGCTACCGTAGAGTGTTACACAACTGACATCTAGATCCAAAGTATCTAGCATGTAGAAGTTAAAAAAGGGGGCGCTGAGGTTAACAGCTAGCATCCATAAGCCGAAATAGGCTAGAAACATTAAAAAGTTAAAGTTATTCCAAATGCTGCTAGCAAACTGGTTTGATGGAATGGTCAAATTGAGTAGACATGAGGCATCTAGCTGTATCTCACTTACCTCACAAGTTTCCTTCTTGTCAGTGTCAGAGCTTTCATTAACTAGTTGAATGTTTTTTGTTTGCTCGCACTTCACAAACTCAGTGTTTTGCAATGCTGGATTTATATCCATTTTGAAGTACTGACACCCGATACTAATTATCCCAAACACGATGCCTACAAGCAGAACTACACCGTAACCTTGTAGAGTTCCACCATACCAATGTGATACAGCCAGCCCCGCCAAAGGTACACAGAGCAAATTGGTCAAGCTAGCTAAACTATTACGGATGCCAAAATACTTACCTCGCAATCTTCGAGGTACTATCATTGCTAGCCAACTAAACCAAGATGCAGTTCCTAGTCCTCCCAAAAGATGACTAAATAGGACAATCACAAGTGTTAAAACTATTAACTGGTGAGAAGTAACTCCTAACCAGCTTGAGCTGATAATGCTAATTGCCAGAATCAGCCACAGTAGCCTACTTATCCCATGAGTTTTAAGAGAATACTGGAAGCGGCTGCTAGTTCGTTCGGAAAAATAAGCACCCAAAGGCTGAATTAAATTCACCAGCATGGGGAAAGAGGATAGCATCCCAAATACCACGGGACTGGCACCCAACTCTAGCAGGAAATTACTGAGTAAGATTCCGCCAGTAGTAACACAGAAAACTGTTGCGAAAACAGCATCTACGGTTGATGCCCTCAAACTGGTGCGAATAGCATCCTTATAAGCTTGAGGATTTGGTTTTTTGTTAGGAGAAAGTGGTGTTGGGGGTGTGTTAATCTGGGGGATTTCCAGAGTTAAAGGCACTGGTATTTCAACCTGAACAGAAGTCATAGATTAAATATATTTACGGATAGTGCACCGTAGTATAAATCTAGTTGCTGATAATTTTTCGTTATTTTATCTTGCATTTCTCAATAAAAATACAGCTGAGTTAAATATCATTTCTCAGTTACAGACGATATAAGTGAGGAAAGAGAGAAGTACACTTATTCAGTCATGAATATGTGAGCAAAAGCAGGTTGTGTAACTTTTCCTGACTCGTAATGGCGATCGCCTTTATAAAACAAGCAATGCTAAATGCACAGAATGAAGCGAATAAGCAGATTAAGGCGATGAAGTAATAGGTGGGTGAGTGAGTAATCTACCAAATTACCTGTGTGTAGAAATCTGTTATCTGTTTATCGGCTGTAATTATTGCAGCTTGATTACTTTTGGCTAGGGCTACAACTACTCGGTCTACTGGATCTTGATGACCCCATTCTAACTTGACGCTTTCCATCCAGATATTTTCATCAATGGCTACAATCTGGACGACACTAGAATTTTTCAGTGCTGCTACGTACTCGTTAAGATTAACTCCTAAATCAAGTTTTTGATTTTTGATTTTGATAGCGATTTCCCAGATAGCTATGGATGGGGCAAGACCATTTTTATCCTTTTCCATCTCGTTGCCCGCTTCTTTAGCTCGTTGAGAAAGTCTTGCTGGGTCTAAACTCCACCAAATCAGGGCGCAGGTGTCGAGGACTATCTTCACGATTCTGTCCATTCCTCAGTCGTTGGTGTAGTTAAATCTTCAAAGTACTTCACTTTCCCACGCATCCCTCCAAATAAATCCTCTGTTGAAGGTGTCTGTGCGTATTTAGAAATTCTCACCACTGGCTTACCGCGATCGGTAACTATAATTTCTTCCCCTTGTGACTCTACAAACCTTCAGAACTCAAGCAACTGAGCTTTGAGTTTACTTTTAGAAATTGATTTCATAATGACCATAGCCATAACCATAGTCTTATGTTAGTAGGATATATTAGGACTTACGCAAAAACTCTCTGAAACTCTTATCCTTCGTGTACTTTGCGCCCTTTGCGGTACGCGTCGTGAAGCCCTACTCTTCTTTTGTCGGAGACGCTACGCGAACGAGAACGGCTAGCCTTCGGCAACGCCAAGGGCGAACGCCGAACGGGTGAATCCTACAAATTCGCTGCGCGGTAAGCACAGCCATGTCCACAGAGCTTTACGCCAGTCGCTCATGGGGAGCCACTGACGGGTACGCAGGGGTCTCCCCAAGTAGAGCAAGTGGCGTGGAAACCTTCAAGACCGCGCTGGTTCAACGCTTTCCGTCTAGGTTTTTTCATAAATTTGCGTAAGTCCTGATATAGCTTTAATTTTTACCCAAAGGCTTATACACACCACCTTTTGAGTTCTTAGCTAAATAGCGATCGCCTATAAACTCATGGTAAACATGATTGAGTTATTTACTCAGCAGGTTGGAGTTATTGATAGCGATTTCTGTCACCGTAAGCTAGATATCTCTCAAAAGTTACCAGTAGGTGGGTGTTTTGACCATTGAGTTTACTTGTATGGCATTAATTTACTAAATCTGGGAATACCTCCTGTACAGCAGGATGCACTAAGCGATGATTATGAACATTCAAACCCTTGGCTAATGCTGGGTTAACATTTAGCGCTTTAATGCCCAAGTTTGCTAACTGGACAACGTAAGGTAATGTACTGTTGTTGAGTGCTTGAGTAGCTGTCCAAGGTACTGCGCCTGGCATATTGGGAACGCCATAATGCACGACACCTTCTTCCAAATAAACGGGATTAGTGTGTGAGGTAGTGCGTAAAGTTTCCACACAGCCACCTTGGTCAACAGCAACATCCACAATTACAGAGCCAGGATGCATTTGTTTGACCAATTCGCGGGATACTAGTATTGGTGCTCTGCGTCCTGGCACTAATACCGCACCAATGAGCAAGTCAGCTTCTTTGACTACGGCTTCAATATGGGCGGAGTTGCTGTAAAGCAATTCAACTCTAGAGCCAAATAAAGTTTCTAAATAAGATAAGCGCTCGACACTAACATCTAAAATTTGCACGCCAGCGCCCATGCCTACGGCAATTTTAGCTGCTTCTGTACCGACAACACCACCACCTAAAATTACGACTTTGCCTGGTTTCACTCCAGGGACACCACCTAAAAGAACACCTCGACCACCTTGCTGGCGTTCTAAATACCTTGCCCCGAATTGTACAGATAACCGACCGGCAATGATGCTCATGGGAGAGAGCAACGGTAATTTGTTAGCACCGGGTTGTTCTACAGTTTCATAAGCGATCGCACAAGTGCCACAATCAATTAAACTTTCAGTCAATTTGCGATCGGCAGCTAGATGCAGATAAGTAAATAATATCTGTCCTTTTTGTAAAAATTTATACTCAGATGCTAGAGGTTCCTTGACTTTAACAACTAATTCCCGGTTCCAGGCAGCTTCTGGTTTAGGGACAATTTCAGCCCCAGCGCTTCTGTACTCATCATCAGTAAATCCAGCACCATTACCTGCTTGCGTCTGGACGAAGATGGTATGACCATTTTCGTGCAACACCCGCACGCTCGAAGGACTTAACCCTACCCGAAACTCTTGATCCTTGGTTTCCTTGGGAACGCCGATTTCCATGTAAAGCCTCTGATGAATTTTTGTTTAACTTTAGCCTGCCAGTCTTACACTGGCTACTTCCGTATTAGGGATAGCTAAATCATTGCCTTCTTAACTCCACCTGCAGTGGTTCCAACTCTTGCCCTTGACTATTGCTCCAGTCTTTCTAGAATATATAAAGAATAATGAAAAATTGTAAACAAATAGTTTACATAATTCTGTTTTACAAAGCTGCTGCTGAATTCCTCAAGCTGTCTTGGCATTCAAGCATAGCTACTCAGTTCGACACCTAAGAAAGTTGTTTGTCTGACGACTAACGGCTCTATTTTTATTGATAAAGCCGAACTTTTGCGGGAAATTCCCAAGACTTTTACGGGTATCTCCTTCGGAGACCTACGCGGTAAGCGCAGCCATGCCCGTAGGAATTTACAGCAGTTGCTTCAAGCAAGGGCGCACTGCCTCACCGCAGAAGCTTCTACAGAGTTCTCAATGTCAAGTTTCGTTTGCCGAAAACAAGAGAGGAATTTTTGATGATGACACAACCAAAGCCAACTATTACGCCCAAACTAGAGGAGCCTAAATTTGGCTTTAATGAATATGCCGAGCGCTTGAATGGCCGAGCTGCCATGATTGGCTTCATCTTGATGGTGGTAATTGAATACGTCACCAACCAAGGCGTGCTATCATGGCTCGGTCTGAAGTAGTGCTGTGAAAGCACAGGCGCTCAAGTTGTAAGCTAGTAATTAGAAGAGTTTTGACCAGCTGGAACAACCAGCTGGTTTTAACTTAGTAAATTGATAGTAAAATACCTGCCACGATTTACCATCTATAGCTATGAGGTATCTTAAAAAGCGTCAGTGTTATCCTAGCCTTGCAATTACTATAAGCAAGGTGGTTAATTACTACACATCCTCTACTACTGAAGAAAATTATAATACTTTTAGATGCCTTTCATCAGAAAGAAGGGCCAAGAACAGTCCGATCGCGGGCTAGGTATTCTCGGTAAATTGACACAAAAGCTAAACTGGATTAAACCAAGCTGTGATGAATGCTGTATTACCTCGGTTGTTAAAGTCATCCTACCGGAAAGAACCATTAATCAGTGTATTAATTACTATGGGTATAGTAGATGCACTGATTGGGGGATTAGATGATAGTTGGTCGTTGTTCGCTTTTGGCTTGGGGATAGCAGGGATAAGCCTGGGTTTTAAGTTGTGGCGTATCCAGCAACGTCGTCCCTTGTCAGAGGAGCCTGTGGTGCAACATTACTTGCCTTCCCGCTCATCTAGTCCAACTTTACCCATGCTGACCGTTACCAAGAAAAAGCCACCCCAGTAAAGAGTGTGAAGTGCTGAGTACTGAGTGCTGAGTGAATCTAATATTAAGATTTCAGACTTATGTATTGAGTTAAAAATATTTCTATTTCCTTACTCAGCGCTGTTTCGGTAGCCCTGAAGTTTCTGCATATTTTGTAGTGTTTTAGTTAGGGTTAGCCTGACTCAGGTGGCTATGTGATATTATGCCCGTTTGAATACTTGATCATTGCACTCACCGCGCGCCTCATCACCATGTATGAAAAAAGGGCGCTTTGACTAAAGGCTGGGAGCGGGGGGATAAGGGACAAGGGAACAAGAGAATAATTTTAATGACTATTGCCTGTTACTCAGCACTCTTTCAACTCAGAAGCCGTAGATGTGCGGAGCGCAGCTTGCCGGAGGTTAGGCTAGGATAAAGTACCTGTCAAGCATCTTTGACAAAAGAAGGGTTTCGCGCAGGTGAAACGAACGCCCTTCCTGGCTTGAGGTTACTGGTGCTGAGTGATAACTCAAAAAGATAATTTACGTACCCGCTTCTATATTAAAAAGTGAGTGAAAACAGTGAAGAGTGAGGGAAGAGGTAGGGGCTATTCTGTGCTTAGTCCATGTATTGTCCTAGCATTCATGGCATCTGTTACCCTTCCCATCACCCTTTGGGAGGGGTTTTACATTCATACTGCTGATGCTGCCACAGAAACAGCATTAAACTTCTCATTTAGAAAAAGTTTTGCTAATCCTCAGTTACTTTATACCTTAAAGGGTCACGCGGGAACTGTTAAATCTTTAGCTTTTAGTCCAGATAGCAAAATCCTTGCTAGTGGTGGTGCTGAGAACGAGGGTGTAATTCGCTTGTGGAATTTAGAAAATGGCAGCAGGGTAGGGACTATTCGCAAAGCCCATAAAACATCTGTGGAATCTTTGGCGATTTCACCAGATGGACAAACCCTCGCTAGTTGCAGTACTGACAATACTATTAACCTGTGGAACCTGAAAAATCATAAATTTAGCCGTTCTTTTGTTGGACATACTAGTAATGTGATGTCTTTAGCTGTATCCTCTGATAGTAAACTTCTTGCCAGTGGTGCTTTAGATGGAATACGTTTGTGGGATTTGCCACAGCAGCGACCCCTTGCTACTTTAGTAAGCTTTGATAACTTGATTCATACTTTGGCAATTAGCCCTAATGGTCAAATTTTGGCTAGTGGCGACTACAAGGGAGTAATTAAACTATGGGACTTAAGTACAGGTAAATTAATCCGTGAATTTGTAGCGCATTCTAATACCGTCAGTAGTTTAGGTTTTACACCAGATGGAGAAACTTTAATTACTGCTAGCCACGATCGCACGATTAAAATTTGGAATATTAATAATAATGAACTTGTCCGCATCCTGGCAGAAAACAAAAATTGGGTAAATGCTATTGCTATTAACCCTAATGGACAGACCCTTGCCAGTGCTGGTAAAGATGGAATTAAGCTGTGGAATTTAAATACAGGTGAATTAATTAATACACTTAACGAGCATACTGACTGGGTAAGTGCGATCGCTTTTAGTCCGAATGGACAAATGCTTGCTAGTGGCGGCTTTGATAAACAAATTAAGATTTGGGGAACTCAACCAAAACACAATTAGCAACAACCCGAAAACTTATATCAACATAGCTGGTATTTTTCGCTTCCTACAAAAGTGATATCTTTCTTTTTATGTGCTTCTTGTGCATGAGAAAATCAGTGAGACAATCGCAACTGTTGCGATGATGGCAAACAAGGAAAGAAGATGTCGGAGAATTTAAGAAGTCGGGTTGTAACGCAAGGGGTACAGCGATCGCCTAATAGAGCAATGCTACGTGCAGTAGGTTTTCAAGATGAAGATTTCCTGAAAGCTATTGTTGGTATTGCTAATGGTTATAGTACTATTACCCCCTGCAATATGGGGATAAATAAACTGGCACAAAGGGCAGAAGTTGCCGTTAAAAATGCTGGGGCAATGCCGCAACTGTTCGGCACAATTACTATTAGCGATGGCATTTCGATGGGAACCGAAGGGATGAAATATTCCTTGGTATCACGAGAAGTAATTGCCGACTCAATTGAAACCGCCTGTACTGGCCAAAGTATGGATGGTGTTCTTGCCATCGGTGGTTGCGATAAGAATATGCCAGGGGCAATGCTGGCGATCGCTCGGATGAATATTCCTGCTATTTTTGTTTACGGTGGCACGATTAAACCCGGACACTACGATGGGCGTGACTTAACTGTTGTCAGTTCTTTTGAAGCTGTCGGTCAATACAGCGCTGGAAGAATTGATGATCATGAACTACTAGAAGTTGAACGTCATGCTTGTCCTGGTGCTGGTTCCTGCGGTGGAATGTACACAGCTAATACTATGTCTTCTGCTTTTGAAGCAATGGGAATGAGTTTAGCTTATTCTTCTACAATGGCAGCTGAAGATGCGGAAAAAGCTGACAGTACAGAAAAATCAGCATTCGTTTTAGTAGAAGCGATTCGCAAGCAAATCTTGCCCCGTGATATTATTACCCGCCAATCTATAGAAAATGCTATTTCTGTAATTATGGCGGTTGGTGGTTCGACAAATGCAGTATTACATTTTCTGGCGATCGCTCGCGCTGCTGGTGTAGAACTAACTTTGGATGACTTTGAAGTTATCCGTGCCCGTGTTCCAGTTCTGTGTGATTTAAAACCTAGTGGTAGATATGTAGCTACAGACTTACACAAAGCTGGTGGTATTCCTCAAGTAATGAAAATGTTACTTGTGCATGGATTACTCCACGGTGATTGTCTCACCATCAGTGGTCAAACAATTGCAGAGGTTCTAGCAGACGTACCAGACGAACCACCCGCGAACCAAGATGTGATCCGTCCTTGGAATAACCCGATGTATTCTCAAGGTCACTTAGCCATCCTCAAAGGCAATCTGGCAACAGAAGGCGCGGTTGCTAAAATTACCGGAGTGAAAAGGCCAGTAATTACAGGTCCAGCGCGGGTATTTGAATCTGAAGAATCCTGTTTAGATGCGATTCTCGCAGGTAAAATTAAAGCCGGTGATGTGCTTGTCATCCGCTATGAAGGGCCAAAGGGTGGCCCTGGTATGCGAGAAATGCTGGCTCCCACCTCAGCAATTATCGGTGCTGGTTTGGGTGATTCGGTAGGATTAATTACCGATGGGCGATTTTCTGGCGGTACTTACGGCATGGTAGTTGGTCATGTTGCGCCAGAAGCAGCAGTTGGGGGTGCGATCGCCCTTGTAGAAGAAGGTGATAGCATCACAATTGATGCCCCTGCTCGTCTATTACAGTTGAACATATCCGACGAAGAATTAACCCGTCGTCGTGCCAACTGGCAACCTCCTAAACCACGTTACACCAAAGGTGTGCTGGCTAAATATGCCAAATTGGTAGCTTCTAGCAGTCTTGGTGCTGTAACAGATTTGGACTTGTTTGAATAGTAATTAGTTATTAACTCTCTGACTGGAGGCAGAATCTTTCCGGCTTTGGCGTTCAGCGAAGACGGACTGCTTCCCTTATTCATTTTGAACATAAACATTCTGTTATCTGCCTGCTGCGTTATTTTGAAGATAGGTCTATTGCGCTTGCTAGAAAATAATCTAACTAATGAAAAGTTCTCAACTACCACCTGGAAACTCTGGTTTACCTATATTAGGTGAGACGCTTGGTTTTGTTGTCGACCCTTACAATTTTGTCAAACAACGCTATCAGCGCTATGGCTCAATATTTCAAACTAATATTTTGGGTAGACCGACTGTAGTGATGGTAGGGCCAGAAGCTATTGAGTTCGTTCTTTCTAGTCACATGGAATATTTTTCTTGGCGTGAGGGATGGCCTGAGAATTTCAAAATATTGTTGGGCGAATCATTGTTTCTGCAAGACGGAGAAGAACATCGCAAAAATCGCCGCCTGATGATGCCAGCTTTACATGGGCCAGCATTAGCCAATTATGTTTCGACAATGGAAGATATTACACGTGGCTATCTTAAAAAGTGGGAAGAAAAACAGGAGTTTACTTGGTTTGATGAATTTAAACAATTGACATTTGATATTGCGAGTCAGTTATTGTTAGGTACTAATCCTGGCAAAGAAAATGCTCGCTTGAGCCAGTTATTCAAATCTTTAACCAATGGTTTCTTTTCGATTAATAGATTACCATTACCATTTACTAAATTTGGAAAAGCTGTAGCAGCTCGCAATCAAATTCTAGAGCATATAACTCAGGTTGTTAGAGAACGCCAGCAAAACCCCACTAAAGATGCTCTTAGTTTGTTAATTCAAGCTAGAGATGAAGAAGGCAATAGGATGAGTGAAAAGGAACTTATTGCCCAAGCAGTACTGTTAATCTTTGCTGGACATGAAACTACCTCTTCAATGCTAACTTGGTTGTGTTTAGAATTAGCGCGTCATCCAGAAGTAATGGAACGTGCTAGAGCAGAACAATTGCAACTTGCTAGTCAAGGTAGCTTGAGCTTAGAACAATTGGGAAAAATGCCTTATTTAGAGCAGGTTTTGTTAGAAGTTGAAAGACTAAATCCAGCAGTTGGAGGTGGTTTTCGTGGTGTGATTAAAGAGTTTGAATTTCATGGCTTTCATATTCCGGCTGGTTGGCAACTGTTGTATTCATCTTTTGTAACTCATCGTCTAGAAGAAATTTATCCTGAACCAGAACGCTTTGATCCAGATAGATTTAGTCCTCAGCGTCAAGAAAAC
Organism: Mojavia sp.; assembly: GCF_059505145.1. NCBI lineage: Bacteria > Bacillati > Cyanobacteriota > Cyanophyceae > Nostocales > Nostocaceae > Mojavia > Mojavia sp. The sequence goes on along the minus strand of NZ_JCACKA010000035.1, from coordinate 81,704 downwards.
AAACAGTATCCTTTTAGTATGATTGGTTTTGGTGGTGGGCCACGGATCTGTATTGGCATAGCCTTTGCCAAAATGGAAATGAAAATTGTTGCTGCTCATCTGCTACGTAACTATGATTGGAAAATATTACCCAATCAAAGTTTAGAGTCGGTACGAATTCCTACCAATCGTCCCAAAGATGGGTTGCGGGTTCGATTTCAACCCCTGTGAGATGTTTTATGGCAACTCAAATAGATATGCATTTGTCTCAAGGACTTTTGCAACGCTGGCAACAAGCGAAAGATTTTGTCAATGAAAGTGTTAAGTCTTTAACGAACTCAGCACAACAAGCTGGACAATCTTTAACAGAAACGGCAGATCAAGCTACTGATAAAGCAATTAATACAGTTACGACAACCTGGGAACAAACTAAGGGTTCTGTAGAACAAAGTTTGCAAACTGCCGATCAAATTAAGACTACAACATCGGTAGCTGTAAAAGGTGCGATTGCTTCTTCTATGAATGATTGGCTGACACAACACCCGGCAATTTTTAGACTATTTCAAATACTAGGCTGGGCAGCTAATCATCCAATTATTAGTTCTGTGCTGCTGCTGTTTATCTTAGCGTTAGTTTGGAGCATTATTAAAGCAATAATGCGCTTGATTGAGACCGCTAGTTGGTCAATCTTGCAAGTTCCATTAAAATTAATTCAGGCTTTTATTAAAGTTAGTTTTTCATCGGTGAGCAAGTTTGGTAGTTTTGCGCTTCAAAAAATTACGGTAGTTCAAAAGACTGATAATATTTCAAATCTATTACCTGAAAATTATCAAATAGGTTATCCAGATAAACAGCAAAGATTGGCAGAAATTTCTCATCGCTTAGAAGCAATTCAAAAGGAACAGCATGAGCTTTTACAAGAGGCCGCAAACTTGATTGCTTCAGGCACAATCACTGATGATATACACCAACAACTAACTACTACCAAATGGTTTAATACTAATTCGTAACACAATAAATCATCACCTTAAACATAGCTGGGCAATTATTTCATCTTCCTTGCCAGTTGCGAAATTAGCAAAGCGCTGTGCTAAGGGAGGTACAATCACTAAAGGGTTGCTGAACCCAGAAAAGATATGAATATTCTCAAAGTTAGGAATAGCACCAATTATAGGTAAACGAGAGTCTTTAGGACACGCTGCGCGATCGCTACTAAAAGCAACTAAGCAATGATGCCAAGTTCCTGGTAAATTTTCTAAGGCTGGTAAAACTTGCCCGATACTTTTGCGTAACCACTGTTCACTTTCTTCAGGATTTACCTTTGCATTCGGATCTGTAAGTGTGCGGCTAATTTGACCTAAGCGCAAACTACCATCTTGAAACTGAATTGCACCTGCATCTAAAATCGGCGGTAATGGTTCATTACCTGGTTCATCCCATAATTCATCAACTTGGGTAGATTTGGCTTCTAGTTGAAACCGTTGCAGGTTTGCTGGCATAACTAAGGTACTTAAGCGCACATCCACAGGCGGAGTTTTAATAATTTCTGCGTGGGTAAAATACAGTTTGATGGGAATCCCAGCGGATTTTAATAGTTGGCGGCTGAGTCCACCCGCACAAATAACTATATTAGCACTGTGGAAAATGGCAGTATTAGTTTTTACACCATTTCGCAATACTTGTAAGACTTGGGCTATCTGAATTTCACCGCCAGCACGCAGAAAAGCTTGGATGTATGCTTGTGCTGTTTTTTCTGGGTGGATATGACCGTGTTTAACAGTTAAAGCACCTGCGATCGCATCTCGATTTAACAAGGGTTCTAATTCACAAGCTTCTTGAATAGTGAGTAAACGGGGTGGAATGGCAAAATTAGCATAGTTTGCTGCAACTGCTTTGGGGTCGCTGATGGCGGGAATAGTGAGTAATAAATCTAATTCTCGAAATTCAATATCAGCATCTAACTCTTGAGATAGGATTTGGTAACGTGCGATCGCATCTTCGCAGAGTTGGCGAGTTAGTGGTGTAGTACCTGACCAATAAGCTAGTCCACCATAACTATAACGAGTTGCGTTTTGTAGTGCTTCGTCTTGCTCTAATAACAGTACTGAAAAGCCTGTCTTTGCTAGTTCGTAAGAAAGTGCAGCACCTGTAATTCCACCACCAACAACAATCCAGTCGTAAGTCTTCATTAATATGTTGCTTGTAAACGGCTCAACAGATATTTTCCCGCAAGGATGGGAGGATAAATTGGAGAATAATTATTTCGGCAACTCTCAAGACCAGCAATTTCTGTATCATCATTAGGATGACAGAAAAAAGCCACAGAATAGCGCGACTGTTTCACCCTGCTGTCACTGGGTATCATTACCCGATGCTTAGTTGAGCAAAATACATGATTTGTCCAGCGTTGCATTAAATCGCCAGTATTGACTATTACCGTACTAGGAATTGAAGGTGCTGCAATCCACTCACCAAATGCAGTTTGCACTTCCAACCCGCCAATTTCATCTTGGAACAATAAAGTAATACTGCCATAATCAGAATGCTCACCAGCACGTATTTGTCCGAGTAATGGTGTTATTTGTAACGGTGGATAGTTCGCAGAGTATGATTTTCTTGATTGTGTCTGGATGTAAAAAAATCTTCTGGCAATTCCAAGGCTAAAGCAAAAGCTTGTAGCACAGTGTTAGTCAGTTCTGTACAAGCTTTATAGAATACAATAAAACTAAGGTCTTTACTAGCGGAATTTAAAGGTAACTCAGGTAAATCTTTCATTTGTTTGCCTATGTTAAACGCCTCTTTCAAATCTCCTGGTTTATTAGGATTCAGGCGTTCTCTTTCTATACCTACATAGCCTGTATTATTAAATTCATCACTCCAAGCTAGCTGCTGCTTAACAGCTAAAGGTAAATTAAATAAAGATTAATTTTGTGTAAACACTTCCTCTATCAGGTCTTGTGATATTCCATGATTTTGCAAGTACATAAAACCGAATTCATGACAAGCTTGATAAATTTCTTTAGCTACAGTTTGCCTTGTTGTATTATCCTTGCTGAACGCAGCTAAATTAATTATAGGAATTGCAACCATTGGTAGATTAGTTTTGGAGTTAATTAGCAGGGGGATAAAGTTTGCTAAAAATTATCCAATTTGAGACTGACAAACATCAATCCCATTTACATGAACTTTGGGAAGAATATTTTACCTGGTCTAACTTAATATTTACCCATGAATTAGGTATCAGTTTTGATGTATCTCAGTTCTTAGAACAACACATAACCCAACTTGATGAATTTGCGCCACCAGCAGGTCGCTTACTTTTGGGAGAGTACAACCATAAGATCGCTGGCTGTGCTTGCTTGCGAAACATTAGTGACAATATTGGCGAAGTCAAAAGGATGTATGTTAGACCAGAGTTTCAAAGAAAAGGCATAGGAAAGTCTTTATTAATAGCTCTTATCAATGAAGCAAGCCATATTGATTATGCAAAATTACGATTAGATACTGCACCGTTTACCAAAGCAGCATTGTCATTTTATCATTCCCTTGGCTTTTATAATATTGAAGCATATTTTGAAAAAATTGAAATTCCTTTAGAACATCGGGCTAACTGGGTTTTTATGGAGTTGAATTTAAAACATGAATATCCGCAGTGAAACTATCTCAGATTATCCAGCAATAACTGAGGTGAATATACTCGCCTTTGGACAAGATAACGAGGCTAAATTAATTGAGGAAATTCGCCATTCTGACCGTTATATTCCAGAACTTTCTTTAGTTGCAGAAGTTGAAGGTTTAGTAGTTGCTCACATTCTACTCAGCTACATTGACCTAGTAGGTAAAGAAACATTTCAGGTGCTTGGTTTAGCACCTATGGCTGTTCATCCACGTTTTCAAAGACAGGGAATCGGTAGCGCACTAGTACAAGTCGGTTTAGAAATAGCAAATATTAGAGGAGAAGCTATAATCATCGTCCTCGGTCATCCCCAATTTTATAATCGCTTTGGGTTTGAGCCATCAGTTAATTATAAAATCGAGTCGCCCTTCTCAGTACCAGAAGAGTTTTTCATGGTTAAGCCACTGCAAAGCTATCAAGAAATGCACAAGGGAAAAGTTATTTATCCCCCAGCTTTTGAGATGGTGTAATTCTTTTTAGACGTTTCAGTTAGTAATTTTTTTGTTAGAAGTAAGAGAGAAAGATTGTAATTTTTTGGTTACAATACTGGATAAAATGCTATTTGGATACTTTTGAGAAAAAGTACAAATAATCTAGTTACGTTAAGGAGCCTTTTCTGTGGCTATCCTAAAAGATTTGTCTGTAACTTTGGCTAGCGCAGCCTTGATTGTTTGCGGTATTGGAAAAACAGCTACGGCTGAAATTTACAGTCCTGCACCTCTATTTAAGGATGTCGATAGTTACACTACAAAAATTTCTGCAAATAATGACATAGCCGACATTTACTTTCCCAAACAGTTAGATAATAAAATTGGGAATCGCTCATTTCCTATTGCTTTGTTATTACAAGGTGCAAATGTAGATAAATCAAATTACTCAAATTTCGCCCGAATAGTAGCTAGCTACGGATTTATTGTAGTTGTTCCCAATCATCAAGCCAATCGTCAAAAGGTCGGTATAGGACTTTTTGCTGACACTTCACAAATTGAAGCTGTGTTAGCACAAATGAAGCTAGAAAATAAGAACCCTAATTCGCCTATTACTAACATTATCAATACAAGAAAGCTAGGTTTGCTTGGTCACTCTCTAGGAGGCGCTGTTGGACTATCTGCTATTGCAAACCTCTGCCTACCTTTTCTATGTAAAGGTTCTTTTAGTCGTCCCAAACAACTCTTAGCAGGAGCATTTTTTGGTGCAAATCTTCGCAACACAACTACTCAACAGTTCATTCCCATCAATAACTCCCACATTAAAGTAGCTTTATTGCAGGGAACTATTGACAGTATAGCTATTCCTCAAAGAGCGCAGGCAACTTATGAACAAATTCAACACCCTCCCAAGACATTAATTAGTATTTTGGGCGTGAACCACTATGGCATTACGAATACTAACAATCCTACGGGCGCTAGACTAGACAAAAATATGCCTGACCTCGACCAAAATGCATCAATAGAAACCGTTGCTCGTTGGAGTGGATTGTTCTTGCGTGCTACTATTTTAAATGACAAAGTTGCTTTTGATTATATATATTCCACAGGTGATGATTTAGATCCAAATGTAAGTGTGATCACCCAAACAAAGAAGTACACTAATAAATTTTCCCCGCCTAATACTGTTTACCCTTAGTTACGCAATAATAGTCATGCGAGTAGGGTGTATTATCGCTGAGAGTACGGCACCATCAATAATTCAAGGTGCGTTAGCCTTCGGCATAACACACCCTACATTAAGCTTTTATTTATTCCTTTATATTAAATTTTTCTCAGCAACTGGTCTAAACGACTGGTGCTGATACTAAACCTTTGGCTTCTAGTGTAGATGCAACTTTTAAAATCAACGCTTCATTATAAGGTGCGGCTATTAATTGCACACCCAAAGGTAGAGAATTTGGATGCTGAATTGGTATAGATAAAACGGGTAAGCCAATGAAAGATAATGGCTGAGTAAACAATCCTAGATGGGGACGAACTAGAATTTCTTCACCATCTATAATCATGGTTTGTTGACCAATTAATGGTGCTGCAATTGGTGTAGTAGGGGCAATAATTATATCCACATTTTGAAAAATTTCGCGGATGCGATCGCGATACCATCTTCTAAACCTTTGCGCTTGCAAATACCAATGACTCGGTATTAACGCCCCAGCCAAAAAGCGATCGCGTGTTGCATGATCAAAATCTTGGGGACGCGATCGCAATTTATCTAAATGCAGATTTGCTCCTTCACTGGCTGTAATGACAAATGCGGCTGCCCTAGCGCGATGTGCCTCTGGTATCGTAACGTACTCATTAATATCCAAAGCACGGGCAACCTGTTCTACTGCTGCCAAAGCTTCCGGTTCTGCACCCTTAACAAAATAATCATCGGCAATAGCAATTTTGATACCATAGATATCTTGATTGAGTTGTGGTAAACATAATTCAGCAGGACGTTTTGTACAAACCGGATCGCGATCGTCTTCTCCTTGCAGAATATCAAAAACTGTGGCAATATCCTGCACAGAACGCGCAAAGGGGCCAACATGGTCAAAACTGCTCGAAAATAAAGCTACCCCAGCACGAGATAAGCGTCCGTAGGTTGGTTTTAGTCCAAAAATTCCACAAAAAGCCGCCGGAACGCGAATCGAACCGTTAGTATCAGAACCCAGCGCCAAGGTCACCAAACCAGCCGCCACCGCCGCAGCTGAACCACCGGATGAACCACCAGCTACACGCTGTAAATCATGGGGGTTATGAGTAGGGCCGTAATGGGAATTTTCCGTCACGAAACCATAGGCGTACTCATCCATATTTAACGCCCCAACCAAAATAGCGCCAGCCTGTTTCAACTTGGCGACTGCTGTTGCATCTTGGGTAGCTGGGGGATTTTCGGCATTAATTTTTGCACCCGCTAGAGTTGTTAAACCAGCAATATCATAGAGGTTTTTCGCTGCAAAAGGCACACCAGCCAACGCACCGGGATTATTACCTTGAGCAATTTCGCTGTCAATTTTGGCTGCATCTGCTAAAGCCGTTTCCGCAATTACAGCTGTAAAACAATTGAGTTCACAATCGCGTGCTGCAATTCTGGTTAACGCAGCCTTAGTCACTTCCACCGCGCTAACTCTACCTTCACACACAGCCGCCGCTATTGATACAGCATCATTCATGGTTCAAATATTGGTGCAACTTCAATTTCTTCTGGTATAGGAAATTCATTTACAAGTTGAGCGATCGCTTTAATTCTCTCAAAATTTGCCACCACCCCATCACGATACTCATCCCTCAGTTGCAAATCCACCAACAACGCCATCTGATCCACATACCCACCTACATCAAACCCCTGACTCTCCATTTCTCCTCCTCTGCGTCCTTTGCGCCTCTGTGGTAGCCTGCGGCAAGCCGCTGCGCGTCTACGTTAACCTAAATCTACAACTTCTTGCGGTAACTCAAACAAACCATCTTCCCCAGGTTCAAAATCAATAACCTGAAACACAGCATCAATATTTAACTCACCATAAATATGAGGAAATAACTCGCCTATTTCCGCCTCCTCATAACGAACTTCAGGTTGAACTTTCTGAGTATCTATAAATAGTAATACCAATCCCTTTTGATTCCGAAAAAACCTATTTGCAACCTTAACTAATTGCCTAGCTTCTGAACAGTGAATAAATCTCTCAGTATCCAATGAATCAGCACGATAGCTGCCCATTACTTCTGCTTGTTCCCATTGTTCAGCTTGTGTAATATGGAAAATAGTACTCATGTTGCTTGTATCATTTTGCGAATATCGTCTAAGGGTGATTCAGGTTCAATTGGTTCATCAGGACAAAATTCTAGGTAAACATCATCTTTTTTCTTTCCATTCGGTGAAATAGACAAAGTTATTATTATTTCTCCTGCCTGCCAACCTTTAGTACCTATTTTTAGTAATTGGCATTTTTCTAAAATTTGGAACTTAATTTCATTTAAGTAAATATCTCGTTCATAAATTTTAAAATTTTGAAAATGAGAAATAAGTAAATCAGTGCGAAGAGTAGTGTTATTACCACTTAAAGGTTGTTTTTGCCTAATTCCTTTTATAACTAACTCTTTTAACCTGCTTACCGTAAAACTGTCTGTGGCAATGAGGATGATATCATCATCACAGTTTAAGGGAGTAAAGTTATTATTCATTCACAATGCAGTTAATATCTAGTTGGTAATTTTAACTAATTATTTTAAACTACAATTTTTAACATCAATTCAGTAAAAGCACTGAAATCAAGCTCCTAAAAAAGCTTTGCGCCTTTGCGTCTTTGCGTGAGAAATCATCCTAAAAATTAGACGGAACACAAACATCCGGCGCACACAAACCCACCAACTTCAGCGTTGTTACTTCAAACGAATTCAAATTAACACAACGAATTACATGATTATTAGTATCAGCAATATATAAATTTGAACCCATAATACTCAATCCCGAAGGTTCAAAAAATCGAGCATTCTTACTTTGTCCATCCTGCAAACCCATCACACCATCACCCAAAATTGTTTGACAATTACCTGTGTTGGGACTAACTAATTTAATTTTGTGGTTATATGTATCTGCTACCCATAAATAATTCTCAGCATATTCTACCCCCAAACAATGCTGTAACCGGACATTTTCACCTTGTCCATCTACATCACCAAAACCAAATAAATCACCACTACCGCACACAGTTCTAACTAAACGCGGTTCCACTATTTCCACACCGCGAATTGAACTCACTTCACTATCAGCAACATATAACTCTTCGCTATTGCTAGTAATACCACTAGGTTGAGCAAAAGCAGATTCAATCAATGAACCATCAATACAAGCTTCTGCGCCCATACCAGCATAAGTTTTGATAACCCCAGTTTCTAAATCCATTTCCCAAATTTGATGCGATCCCGCCATCGCAATAAACAAGGTATTTCCTACTTTCACCAAATCCCAAGGAGAATTTAGCGCTGTGTCTAAACCAGCACCACCATGAGGACGAATACTAGGACTTTGTTCACCAGTTCCCGCAATGATTTCCACAACTTGACGCTGCAAATCAACTTGCCGTAAAGCATGATTTTCTGTATCAGCAACGTAGAGAATTTGATTATCTGCATCAAATACCATTCCTTGAGGTGCAGAAAACTGTGCTTTATTAAAATTACCGTCAGTTAAACCAGATTTTCCTGTACCAATTACGTGCAGAATTTCACCTTTAAAGCTACTCATTACTAAACGATGATGGCCAGAGTCAGCAATAAATAATCCTGCTGGCGTAGCTAAGACTTTACCAGGAAAAGCTAGGGGTGTAATTAATGTTTGGCGCTGTTTTTCTAAATTTAGGTTGAGTTCTTGAAAATTAATTGTGCCTTTTTCACGATGTTCTAAAATTAGTTTTTCAATTAGCTGGTCTAATGCATCACGATGACCTTCGCCAGAAACATAGCTAATTACATAACCTTCTGGATCAATAATCATTAAGGTAGGCCAAGCACGTACAGCATACTCTTGCCAAATCCGAAAACCACTATCTACTACAACTGGATGTTCGATCTCATAGCGCAAGATAGCTTGGCGAATATTTTCAGTTTCTTTCTCATTATCAAATTTAGCTGAGTGAACACCGATAACTGTCAGGCTATCCTGATATTTTTGTTCTAAATATTTTAGGTCTGGCAGGATATGCAGGCAATTAATACAGCAGTATGTCCAAAAATCTAAAATTACAACTCTGCCCTTGAGTTTTTTAATAGATAATGGTTTATCAGTATTAAACCAAGGATAATTTTGCGGTAATTCTGGCGCTCTAACACGAGGAATCATATTAATTGGTAATTAAGGCATACAAAACAAGGCTTGATACAGGCGGAATCTGTTACCTTGTTTATCAAACAATATATACTTTTGCACATTGTGGTCATAAGATATTCTTTGCACTAAGAGCTAATTCCATAATTGTGAAGCTTGTCACGTAATCACTCCTAATCCAGGCTTCCTTTTATAAAGGCGATTTTTTAAGTTTCCAAAACTGTAACGCCAGCAGACAATAACTGTTCAAGTGCCACATTGGAAACACACAAAAATTTTTTGATTAAATTATGAATTTATTTTCTTCGCCAAGTTTTAGACTAAATGCTGGTAAACCATTGCAATGGCTACTACCTACTTTAGGGTTGTTGAGTTTGGTAGGTTGCCAAGCAGCTGTGGGCCGAGTTGAGCCAAATGTGGTATTTCCATCTCAAACACTTGTGGTTTCTGGACGAGGAGTCGTAGATATTCCTAAAACAACTGCACGAGTAAGTTTGGGTGTGGAGGTGCAGGCCCAAACGTCTGCACTTGTCCAACAGGAACTTGCAAAGCGATCGGCAGCGGTAGTTAATTTATTGAAAGCACGTCAGGATGTGACTAAATTGGAGACTACCAGTATCAGTCTTAATCCTCGCTATAGCCAAAAAGATGGCAAGCAAGTAATCTCTGGCTATTCTGCAACTAACATTGTGCGCTTCCAAATTGCTCCAGAAAAAATTGGTACATTGTTGGATGAAGCGATTAAAGCCGGAGCTACAAGAATCGATGGTGTAACATTAGTAGCATCAGATGAGGCGATCGCTGCTGCACAAAAACAAGCAATCAATGCAGCCTCGAAAGATGCTCGTTCTCAAGCAGATGCAGCTTTGGGTGCTTTGCAACTGAAGCAACAGGAAATTGTCAGCATTCAAATTAACGGTGCTAGTCCGCCTACCCCAACAGCACTAGACACAACAAACTTGGCACAGAAAGCGGCTTTAGGGGATTTAGCCAGCACACCTGTTGTTGCTGGAGAACAACGGATACAAGCTTTTGTAACGCTACAAGTTCGCTATCAGTCTGCTACTGAGTAACTGCTTTACATAAACTAGAAATAGTTTTAGCGTGTATCACTTTTGAAAGGACTTAAAGCATTAACCACTACAGAGTTATCAGCTTGGGTAGAACAAGCTAAAACCCAGGTTGAACGAGGACAAGTTGCTGACCGTACCCCACGATTGGCTATGGCTGATCCTCGTTGGTTTGCGGTTTACATTTGCTGTGAAACGGGAGAAACTTTCAGCGCAGGTGATATATCTCGTGTGTTCCCACTAATGAGTACCATTAAACCGTTTTCATTACTTTATCTGCTGGCACATTTGGGAACAGAGACGGTTTTAAAGTGGGTAGGGGTGGAACCATCAGATGAAGCATTCAATTCTTTAGACCAACTGATTGCCGATCGCGGACACCCCCGTAATCCGATGATTAATAGTGGGGCAATTACCCTCGCAGATAAGTTACCAGGAAAAAATGCTAGCGATCGCACTCAAAAATTTTGTCAATGGCTGAACCAATTAGCAGGTTGCCAGCTAAAATTAGACGAACTCATGCTGGACTCCGTGCGTTTAAAACGCTCAATAGCCAATCAAGCGATCGCTAACTATCTTGCCGAAACTCAGCAGATCGAAAATAGTGAAGTAGCTCTTGATACTTACGAGCAAATATGTTGTCTCTCAGGGCAAGTAAAAGATTTAGCTCTACTAGGAAAAATCTTAGCTTGTCACAACAGTGTTGTATTACCACAACATCGTCAAATTGTCAATGCCATAATGTTAACCTGCGGACTGTATCAGGCATCTTCCCAGTTTGCAGTCAAGATTGGTTTACCGATGAAGTCAGGCATTGGTGGTGGACTGTTAGCAGTAGTACCAAAAGAGGGAGCGATCGCTTGCTATAGTCCTGCCTTGGATAGTATCGGAAATCCTGTAGCAGCGATCGCCTTTCTCGAAATTTTATCTCAGAAGTTAAATTTGAGTATCTTCGGTTAACACTAACTCTTTAGCTCCCTTGCTGTTCATTAGTTTGCTCACCTGTTGGCGTTACCTCTAGCTGGGGTTCTGGTACGGGAGATTCAATAATTTCTGGTAATGTCGGTGGCAAACTAGGAGATGGTACAGCAGTTGGACGCGGACGACGTTGGAAATATTCGCTAAATTTTCGTCTTTCTGGTTGAGGAGCTACTTTTTCAGGTAACTCAGTAGTCTCAGGTGTTGGCGTTACCTCTGGCTGTGGTGCTGGTGTCGCCTCTGGTGGTGCAGTTGGTTCTGGTACAGGAGACTCAATAACCTCTGGCAGTGTCGGTGGCAAGCTGGGAGATGGTACAGCAGTTGGACGCGGACGACGCTGGAAATACCCACCAAATTTTCGTTTGTCTGGTTGAGGAGCCACTTTTTCGGGTAACTCAGTAGCTTCAGGTGTTGGCGTTACCTCTGGCTGTGGTTCTGGTGTCGCCTTTGGTGGTTTAATTGGTTCCGGCGTAGGACTTAAGCTGGGGGATGGCACAACCGTTGGCTGTTTTAACTCAGTTGGTTGTGTTTGAGGTATTGGAATCTCAGTTTCTGGAAGTGGCTGCTTTTCTTCTTGTGGTTGTGTTTCGGGTGTGATTTCAACCTTAGGAGTAGCAGTAGGCGTAGGTGTGGGCGCTGGTTCTGCCGCTGGTATCTTGGCAGTATAATTCGGGTCTACAATACCGCGTACCTCATCAGCTTTGAGTTCGCCTCTGACAATTCTCGCCAGAGTATCTTTACCGTTTGGCTGGTAGTTAATCAGCCCAACTGTGGTGTTAAAGACATTTTTTACAGGATTACCCTGGTTATCGAGAAATTCTAGCTTGACCCAATTTTTACCTGGTTTGAAGCCTTTGAGGTAAATTGCCTGCCAGCGATCAAGAACGAAGCTTTCACCATTTATTGTGCAACGAATGCGCCAATCACTGAATTCATTCTTGGAGTTGTCTTGAGCAAGGAGATGCAGTGGCGCGTTAGTCAGGTAAAAATCCAGTAGTATCGGTTCTGCCCCGTAATCCCCTTTAGGACGGCTGTAGGTTAGCAGAGGCAGGGCTGGATCGGGGTTGTTGTCATCAGTTTTGCTTAAAATGTGAAATGTTGTCTGGGCGTAAGCGCCTTCATTTTTAAAGCTTTCATGCCAAGGGCGAGAGGCAAAGACTCGCAAAGTATGAGTACCAGGAGACAAGTCTGGTAACGCTAAGGGCTGATTTAAGTCGTAAACAGCTATGTAAGGTTGATTGTCAACAATTACATGAAGATGAGGCCCTAATTCGAGTTTCGGGTCTTTAAATATTGGTAAATCTTTAACTTGGAAGCGAACTGTAACTTTGTTGTCTTTCAAGACTTCTTCAGCTTGCGGTGTAATTATACTTACCTGTGGCTGATAAACCTCTAGGGTTGAGCGTAGTTCTTGAATAGTACTAGGTGGGGCAACTTCCGAAAATTCTTTGGAAATCTGCTGTGGACTTCCTGTATAGCTGCTAACAGAAACGTCTTGGCTTACAGCTTTCTCGCCACAGCTTACCAAACTCAAGGCTAGTAACAATGTTATTAACCATCTAAAAAGAGCGAATCTCTTGGGAAGGAGATTCTCTAACACCGTCTTCTGCCACATTTTCATGCCTTCCACCCAGTGATAGCCTTTAACAACTGACAGATTATTTTGTATCAAACTGTCCATAGGGCACTATAGCCCAAAAGGTGAAACCTCCTTGATGATTCATTACTTTTACAGAAAAACGACGGGAAAGCCTATTCCTTCAAGGGATGGGATGAACTTTTCCTTGTCTTGGTTGTTTAGTCATCAGCCATTACTAGTAGTGACTAAGGACTTTTGAGTATTTAAGTGCTTTTTTGACGATTTTTGTCAGTAGTAAATTAAATGAGCCGGCAACAACAATAACAGCAAAAATTTTCAGTTTACCCATTCAAACCATAAATTTTACAAATTATGTTTGTTTGTAAATAAAATGAATAAAGTCTTGACTTTTTGACCATTATTTTGAACTTCAAAGGCAGATTAGACAATTATTCCAGTGATTTTGAATTATTGTTAACTTCTCTCCAACAATGTACAAGTGAAGACTCTATAATTCAACAGAAACAACTTCCACATAGGCTCTTCATCGCTCCCCCAGGTAAATTCTGGAAGCAGCGATAATGGTTCACTTTGTGGTTTCATGATTCCTCATTCCTTATCTAGAGAGGAGGTCGAATGACGATTAGTCCTCCGGAGCGAGAGGAAAAAAAGGCAAGAGTGATAGTCGATAAAGACCCTGTACCTACCTCATTTGAGAGATGGGCACAACCCGGACACTTCGACAGAACTTTAGCTAGAGGTCCCAAAACCACCACATGGATTTGGAACCTGCATGCCCTCGCCCACGATTTTGATACACATACAAGCGATCTAGAAGACATCTCCCGCAAGGTATTCGCAGCACACTTCGGCCACTTAGCAATAGTGACGATTTGGCTGAGCGGGATGATATTCCACGGCGCTAAGTTTTCCAACTACGAAGCTTGGCTGAGCGACCCTTTGAATGTAAGGCCTAGTGCTCAAGTCGTTTGGCCCATTGTGGGACAAGACATTTTAAATGGTGATGTTGGCGGTGGCTTCCACGGTATTCAAATCACCTCTGGCTTGTTCCAAGTATGGCGTGGCTGGGGTATTACAAACACATTCCAGCTCTACGTAACTGCCATTGGCGGCTTGGTACTGGCAGGCTTATTCCTGTTTGCCGGTTGGTTCCATTACCACAAGCGCGCTCCAAAACTGGAATGGTTCCAGAACGTAGAGTCAATGCTGAATCACCACTTAGCAGTGTTGTTAGGTTGTGGTTCCTTGGGATGGGCTGGTCACGTGATTCATGTGTCAGCACCGACCAACAAGCTGTTGGATGCAGGGGTAGCTGTAAAAGATATCCCCTTGCCCCACGAGTTCATCCTGAACAAAGACTTGTTGATCGACCTGTTCCCTGGCTTTGCCAATGGTTTAACTCCTTTCTGGACGTTGAACTGGGGCCAGTACGCTGATTTCCTCACCTTCAAGGGCGGTCTGAATCCTGTAACAGGCGGCTTGTGGATGACAGATATTTCTCATCACCACTTGGCGATCGCTGTTATCTTCATCATTGCCGGACATCAGTACCGTACTAACTGGGGTATTGGTCACAGTATCAGAGAGATCCTAGAAAACCACAAAGGTCCTTTCACTGGTGAAGGACATAAGGGTCTCTACGAAAACATGACCACCTCTTGGCACGCTCAGTTGGGAACTAACCTTGCCATGCTGGGTTCGCTAACCATCATCGTGGCACACCACATGTACGCGATGCCTCCATATCCATATTTGGCAACTGATTATGCAACGCAATTGTGCATATTCACTCACCATATGTGGATCGGTGCCTTCCTAATTGTGGGTGGTGCTGCTCACGCTAGCATCTTCATGGTGCGCGATTACGATCCAGTAGTGAACCAAAATAACGTGCTGGATCGGGTGCTTCGTCACAGAGATGCTATCATCTCTCACCTCAACTGGGTATGTATATTCCTTGGCTTCCATAGCTTTGGGCTGTACGTACACAATGACACAATGCGTGCCTTGGGACGTCCCCAAGATATGTTCTCGGATACGGCAATTCAGTTACAACCAGTATTTGCTCAGTGGGTGCAAAACCTGCACACCCTGGCTCCTGGTGGCACTGCTCCTAATGCCCTCGAACCAGTAAGCTATGCTTTTGGCGGCGGTATTTTGGCAGTAGGCGGCAAAGTGGCAATGATGCCGATTGCGTTGGGTACGGCGGATTTCATGATCCACCACATTCACGCATTCCAGATTCATGTCACAGTGCTGATTCTGTTAAAAGGATTCCTGTTTGCTCGTAGCTCACGTCTGATTCCAGATAAGGCAAACTTGGGCTTCCGCTTCCCTTGCGATGGCCCTGGTCGTGGCGGTACCTGCCAAGTGTCTGGTTGGGACCATGTGTTCCTCGGACTGTTCTGGATGTACAACACCATTTCAATTGCTATTTTCCACTTCAGCTGGAAGATGCAATCAGATGTTTGGGGAACTGTAGACGCAGCTGGTAATGTGACTCATATCACTGGTGGTAACTTTGCCCAAGGTGCCATCACAATCAATGGCTGGTTGCGTGACTTCTTGTGGGCACAAGCTGCACAAGTAATCAACTCCTACGGAAGTGCACTTTCTGGTTACGGTCTAATGTTCTTGGGTGCTCACTTTGTTTGGGCATTCAGCTTGATGTTCCTGTTCAGTGGTCGTGGCTACTGGCAAGAACTAATTGAGTCCATCGTTTGGGCTCATAATAAACTGAAAGTAGCTCCAACAATACAGCCTCGCGCTCTGAGCATTATTCAGGGTCGTGCTGTAGGTGTAGCTCACTACCTCTTAGGAGGAATTGCCACCACCTGGGCTTTCTTCCACGCACACATTCTTTCAGTAGGATAGCAATCAGTTATATGGAGTGCTGAGTGCTGAGTACTGAGCGTTGAGTGCCCAATCAAAACTCAGAACTCAGACTCAAAACTCCATATGCTGATACCTGATGGCTAAAGGTCAGAGGAATTATCAAACCTATGGCAACAAAATTTCCAAAATTTAGCCAGGATCTCGCACAGGACCCGACTACACGTCGGATATGGTATGCGATCGCCACAGGCAACGACTTTGAAAGCCATGATGGCATGACAGAAGAAAATCTTTACCAAAAGATTTTCGCTACTCACTTCGGTCATGTGGCAATCATTTTCCTGTGGGCTTCCAGCCTCCTGTTCCATGTAGCCTGGCAAGGTAACTTTGAACAGTGGATTAAAGACCCGCTGCATATTCGCCCAATCGCCCATGCGATTTGGGACCCCCACTTCGGTAAACCAGCAATCGAAGCTTTTACCCAAGGTGGCGCTAGCAATCCTGTAAATATTGCTTACTCTGGTGTTTATCACTGGTGGTACACCATCGGTATGCGGACAAATACTGAATTGTACACAGGTTCAGTGTTCCTCCTACTGTTGGCAGCAGTGTTCTTGTTTGCTGGTTGGTTGCACTTGCAGCCTAAGTTCCGTCCTAGCCTCTCTTGGTTTAAGAGTGCTGAACCTCGCCTGAACCACCACTTAGCAGGCCTGTTTGGTGTCAGTTCTTTGGCTTGGGCCGGACACTTGATTCACGTTGCAATCCCCGAATCTCGCGGACAGCACGTAGGTTGGGATAACTTCCTTACCACTCTGCCCCACCCAGCAGGCTTGACACCATTCTTTACAGGTAACTGGGGTGTTTATGCCCAGAATCCTGATACAGCAGGTCATGTATTCAGCACATCTCAAGGTGCAGGTACGGCGATTCTGACTTTCTTGGGTGGCTTCCATCCGCAAACAGAATCCTTGTGGCTGACCGATATGGCTCACCACCACTTGGCGATCGCTGTTATCTTCATCATTGCCGGACATATGTACCGGACTAACTTCGGAATTGGTCACAGCATCAAAGAAATGCTGAATTCCAAGTCTGGTTTAGTACCCGGAAGCAAGAGTGAAGGTCAGTTCAACCTGCCTCACCAAGGGCTATACGACACCTATAACAACTCCCTGCATTTTCAGTTGGGTATTCACCTAGCTGCGCTGGGAACTGTTACCTCCTTGGTGGCTCAACATATGTATGCCCTACCTCCTTACGCCTTCATGGCTAAGGATTACACCACCCAAGCAGCTCTTTACACTCACCATCAGTACATCGCTATTTTCTTGATGGTTGGTGCTTTTGCTCACGGTGCGATTTTCTGGGTTCGTGACTACGACCCCGAACAAAACAAAGGCAACGTACTCGACCGCGTGCTGAAGCATAAAGAAGCGATTATTTCCCACCTCAGCTGGGTATCTCTCTTCTTAGGCTTCCACACCCTTGGTTTGTACGTTCACAACGACGTAGTGGTTGCTTTCGGTACTCCTGAAAAACAAATCCTAATTGAGCCAGTATTTGCTCAGTTCGTTCAAGCTTCTCACGGAAAAGTACTGTACGGCTTAAACACCCTACTGTCTAACCCTGATAGTATTGCTTACACAGCCTACCCCAACTACGGTAACGTTTGGTTGAGTGGCTGGCTGGATGCCATTAACTCTGGCACCAACTCCCTCTTCTTAACAATTGGCCCTGGTGACTTCTTGGTACACCATGCGATCGCCTTGGGTCTCCACACCACTACCTTGATTCTGGTCAAGGGTGCTTTGGATGCTCGTGGTTCCAAGCTGATGCCCGATAAAAAGGACTTCGGCTATGCCTTCCCTTGCGACGGCCCCGGTCGTGGCGGTACTTGCGACATCTCTGGTTGGGACTCCTTCTATCTGTCACTCTTCTGGGCATTAAACACAGTAGGTTGGGTAACCTTCTACTGGCACTGGAAGCACTTAGGTATTTGGCAAGGAAACGTTGCTCAGTTCAACGAAAATTCCACATACCTCATGGGCTGGTTCCGTGATTATCTCTGGGCTAACTCCGCTCAGTTGATTAACGGATACAACCCCTACGGTGTGAATAACCTATCTGTCTGGGCTTGGATGTTCCTGTTCGGACACCTAGTTTGGGCTACAGGCTTCATGTTCCTCATCTCCTGGAGAGGTTACTGGCAAGAGTTGATTGAAACCCTTGTCTGGGCACATGAGCGTACTCCTCTAGCTAACCTGGTTCGCTGGAAAGATAAGCCCGTTGCTCTGTCTATCGTTCAAGGTCGTTTGGTTGGTCTAGCTCACTTCACCGTTGGCTATGTCCTCACCTACGCAGCCTTTTTAATTGCCTCTACCGCTGGCAAGTTCGGTTGATCCGGCTAATAGTGTTTTAGGTAATTAAAATCCCCCACCTTGCGGTGGGGGATTTGTTTATATTTTAAAGACTCACGAGTTTTAATACTAATCTTAGAATTTAAACTACTACCATCTCTTTAAATCCAAAAAAAAACTTAATCTTTTACCTGTGTACTCACAGCACCATAATTAGTTTTATAACTAGATAATTTCTCCTTAGCCTTTTCAGACACAAATGTACTCTGCGGAATACTTTCTAATAACTTGATTGCTTGTTGCCATTTTAATTGTGCTTGCTTCCAAACTTTTGGGGGATGAGGAGGATTTTGAACTAAAATAGAGGCTTCTATTGCTAGTTTTTGGGAAAATTCAAAATTTTCTTTTGCTTGATTTTCATTTAAGATTCTTTTAGAGATGGTTTGACTATTAATACGATAACTAGATATTTGTTTTTTTGCTTGTTCAGAAATAGATGTACCTTCAGGAATTTTCTCTAATAAAGAGATTGCTTCTTGCCATTTAATGCTTGATTTTTCCCATACTTCTGGGGCATGGGGTGGATTTTGAACGATTAAAGATGCTTCCATGCCAAGCTTTTGTGCAGATTCAAAATTATTTTTAGTCCTTTCTTCTTGATTAATATTTAAGGTAATTTGCTGTATTTGTGGTAATTTATCTTGACCTATCCAAACACAAAAAAACAGCAATATTGGGCTGCAAAGACCAATAATGATTGAAAGTTTAAAAGTAAATGTTTTCTGAGATTTATTTTTTATCTGTGTTTGTAATTGTTGATTCTGTTATTAAGATTAAGTTCATCAATTATATTTGGCAGGTAACTAAGTAAACTTTCTAGATCAGCCATATACAGTTTATTGTTAACAATTTACTTAGCTATAATGGCTAAATACCATATTAAAGTGACAAGTCAAGTTAATAAAAATTAATTTTATTTGACCTAATAACAACCAAAAAGTGATCGCCTATAAACCACTTTAACCAAAAGCACTCAAAACCATTGCTAACTGGCAAGAACATATTAGTATTAATCCTCAAACTTGTCCTAGTAAGCCACACATTAAAGGTACACAAGCGATGGTTTCAGTCATCCTTGATAACCTAACTGAAGGATTGACATTTGAAGAAATAGTCAAGTATTACCCTCCACTAACATTAGAAAATATCAAAATTGCCATTGCTTATGCAGCACAACTGACTAAGCAACAAGAAGTGCAAATATCGGGTGAAGATAATTCTAAGAGCGATTGCCTATTCCAATTATGTTAAAATTTTATCTTGCAAAATTAATTGGCTAGAAGAGCTATTAGATGTCTATTCCCGAAATTACACAAAACTTATTAGCAGCAAAGCAAAATAAAGGATTAAGTTTTGCTGATTTAGAAAAAATTATCGGACGCGACGAAGTATGGATTGCTGCTGTATTTTACCGCCAAGCTAGTGCTTCTGAAGAAGAAGCGAAATTATTAGTGGAAGCATTAGGGTTAGATGCAAGTTATATAGAAGAATTAACTGCATACCCTGTGAAAGGATTAGGCCCAGTTGTACCAACCGATCCCCTAATTTATCGTTTCTACGAGATTATGCAAGTGTATGGTTTCCCGATTAAGGATGTAATTCAAGAAAAGTTTGGCGACGGGATTATGAGCGCAATTGATTTTACTTTGGATGTAGAGAAAGAAGAAGATCCCAAAGGCGATCGCGTGAAAATTATTATGTCTGGTAAATTTCTACCTTACAAAAAATGGTAGGTTTTTAATTCCAAATAGGATGGGGTAATTCCTATCCTTATGCTAGTACATATTATTTTCTTTAACTCAAAACTTTTGTGTTTAAAACAAGTTATCAATATAAAACCGCGAAAATCTTCAAATATTAACTCCTCTTGACAGCCAAAACTAAAAAAACACAGGAATTAGGTAATTTTAGCCCTTATTATACCCAAAATAACGGAGCAGTATATTTAGGCAATAGTCTAGAATTAATCAAATTCATCAATGACAGCAGTATTAATTTAATTCTAACTTCGCCCCCATTTGCTCTTACACGCAAAAAAGAATACGGCAATGAAAGTGCTGAAAAATATCTAGAGTGGTTTCTACCTTTTGCATACGAATTTAAACGAGTACTGACTGATAATGGCTCATTTGTATTAGATTTAGGTGGTGCTTATCTTCCTGGTAATCCCGTGCGGAGTATCTATCAATATGAGCTTTTAGTTAGATTATGCAAAGAAGTTGGCTTTTTTCTTGCTCAAGAATTCTACCACTACAACCCAGCTAGATTACCTACTCCTGCTGAGTGGGTAACAATTAGGCGAATTCGGGTTAAAGATTCAGTAAATGTAGTTTGGTGGTTGTCCAAAACACCTAATCCCAAAGCAGACAATAGAAAAGTTTTAAAGCCATATAGCCAAAGTATGAAACGATTACTCAAAAATGGCTATAAAGCTAAAATACGTCCAAGCGGACATGATATTTCTGATAAATTTCAAAAGGATAACCAGGGTGCAATTCCACCTAACTTACTAGAAATTGCTAATACGGAATCAAATAGCGCTTATCTGCGCCGCTGTAAAGTCGCAGGAATTAAACCCCATCCAGCGCGATTTCCTGCAACTTTCGCGGAGTTCTTCATCAAATTTTTAACTGATGAAGGTGATATAGTATTAGATCCATTTGCTGGCTCTAACACTACAGGATTTGTAGCGGAGACTATGCAACGCCAATGGATATCTTTTGAAATTAATGAAGATTATCTTAATGCCAGTCGTTATCGTTTTGGTGAATAGTTAATAAGTAATATTTTTGGAGTTTTGAATGTTGCATCGAGTAAGCAAATTCATATTTCACCATTTACCTGCATTTTATGTACTTCATTTGCTAGTTCTTGACGACTTTGATCGTCCAGTTTATCAATTGCTAACATTCCCATGAGAATTACCTCTTTTAAAGTTAAACGTGTTGAATGTGCCTGTTTTTGCACAATCTCTTTAATAATGGGACTGACACCGATCGCTGTACTAGCTCTAGCCACAAAATAACAGGTGAATATTAATGACTTCGCCTAAATCTTAGCACTTTCAATCTGGTTCTTCTATATAACTCTAATACTCAATTTAAATTGCTCGAATGCATATTTTACATTGCAGCATTAATTATAGTATTTATAAATTTGACTAGCAAAAATAAAAATAAATTTACTACGCCTATAGTTAGAATTTTTTCAATAATTGCCTACTCCTCTAGAATTTCTACCAAGTCTTCAATCATCACATCAAATGTACGAGCTAATTTGTGAATAGCTGTAAAATCAACTGTAGTCATTCTAGAGCGGCGAGCATAGCTTCGCACCGTACTGTAAATCACCCCAGAACGATCAGAAACCTCCTTTAGCGTCCATCCTTTCTCTTGCGCTAGTTCTCGTATTTTTAATCTTACTAATCCCATACTTGACAAACGATGCATCAGCATCAATAAATTTTATATGAGAAAATTAACAAACTCTCAGTTTTTGGTCTAACAAACTGAAGGCAATCACCAGAATTTCCTAAAAATAGGCAGCCTAAAATTAGGTAGACATTTTTACCATGCTAACAACATTAAAACCAACAAAACTTCTAACGAGAACCACAAAAACTATTTACAAAACACCAATTCTGGACGTAATAGACAAATTGGTGATCTAATAAACTTGGAAAAATTAAGCTTCAATTTTGCTGTAGAGCAGACCAAGCGGTAAAGCACTTAAATAGTGTGATCCAAAGTAGTAAAGTTAGCGAATCCGTGTCTGCGGAAACATTATGCGATAAATTATACTTGTAAGTAACCCTTAAAATTTGTTTTAAGAGATTGTAAATTATCAAATTTAATCCCGTGATCATGCTTTACAGACTTAGACAGGGTAATTGAAAATAAGAACTTGACCGAAGTAAAATTTTCCTGAATACAGCCAGTTACTACTGTCATAAGTAAAAGCAATGAGTATAGGAGAGATGAAACGATGAGGGACCCTTATCTGTTGGCAGCAAGCTTGTTAACAGGATTGGCAATACCAGCATCGGCTCTTCCACAGATGTCGATTATCATGCCAGAACATTTTAGGTTCCAGTGGGATTTAAAGCAGGGTTCCCAGCCAACAGTAAGTGAGAAAATTATCCCCAGCGTTGATATCTCCTTACCGGAATTCAGCAACCAGGCTTTGCAAACTTTAAAGGGTTCACAGCCAACAGAAGGTGAAAAAATCATCCCCCGTGTTGGTATCTCCTTACCAGAATTCAACCCAACCTCCGCAGGAGCTAACTACGCACTAGTAACAGGAAGTCAACTGTATTACCAGAGATTAGCAGCTCTGAAAACAGGACAGGTTACCAAACGCGTCGATGATGATAACTTGCAAGCATTTTGGGAGCCGGACACGAAACGCCAACTAACTTATGAAGATTGGAAAAGTTTATTAGCTTTGGAGGCTAAAGCCATCGGACAAGGCCAAGGTGCAAATCGTCTGAGCATCATAGTCGGGGATTCCTTGAGCATGTGGTTTCCCAAAGAAAAACTACCAACTGGTAAGTTGTGGCTAAATCAGGGAATATCTGGAGATACCTCCAGTGGCGTTTTAAAAAGATTGGTTGCATTCTCAGCGACACGGCCAGATGTGATATATGTCATGGCGGGGATTAACGACTTACGCAAAGGCGTTAGTGATGAGGTAATTTTGCGTAATCATCGCCTGATTATGCGCCGCTTACGGCAAACTCATCCAAAAACTCAAATAATTATCCAATCAATCCTGCCTACTCGCTTGCCAACAATTTCTAACAAACGCATTCGTCATCTCAATACACAACTAGAACTAATTGCCAAACAAGAAAAAGCTACTTATATAAATATCTACAAATGGTTTACAGACTTTGAAGGTAATTTGCGCCTTGATTTGACCACAGATGGATTACATCTTTCTCCATCTGGTTACGATGTTTGGCAAGCAACACTACAGCAGATAGAGTTAAAGCTCACTCAGCGCTAGAATTGAGCGATCGCCATCATAATTATAGATTTATGGAAGTCGATGAAAAAGGGATTGGGGATTGGGAAGCAGAGGGGCAGGGAGCAGGGTGCAGAGAGCAGGAGAGAGTGACGGGTACGCAGGGGTCTGACGCCACTCCCCTCAAGCCGGGAAACCCGCCCACGGGGGTGGCTCCCCAAGTGAAGCAACTTCGGAGTGCAGGGGAGGTAGCACTCTCCACTCAGCAACCCTCGAAATCTTATACTTTAACGCCCAAAGCTTCCCGATTTAAAACCTGATTCAACTTGCCGCTGCGATAACCTTCCAAATCTAGGGTTATGTAGATAAAGCCAAATTCTTGAAAAGCGGAAACTACTTTCTGTAAATCTATTGTTAATACAAACTCTTTGATTTGTTCTGGCGGTAATTCAATACGTGCTGTATCTCCTTCCGATCGCACGCGCAAATTCTTCAACCCCAGCTTTCGCAGATAAATTTCTGCTCTACCGACTCGTTGTAACTTAGCTACAGTAATCTCTTCACCGTAGGGAAAGCGGGAGCTAAGGCAAGGTTGAGCGGGTTTATCCCACCAAGGTAAACCAAATTGTTGCGACAGTTGGCGGACTTCCATTTTGGTGACGCCAACTTCAGCTAAAGGCGATCGCGCGCCTCGTTCCTTTGCTGCTTGAATTCCTGGGCGATAATCATGCAAATCATCGGCATTCACTCCATCTACCACATAGGGATAACCCAACTCCCTAGCTAAAGGTTTGAGAGTGTCATGTAATTCACTTTTGCAAAAATAGCAGCGGTTGACAGGGTTGGCGGTGTAATTAGGATTGTCCATTTCGTGCGTCTGGACAATTTGATGCCCAATCCCAATAGTTGCCGCCTGAATCTTGGCATCTTCCAACTCTTCTGGCAGTAGCGACGGCGAAACAGCAGTCACAGCCAAAGCGCGATCGCCCAACACATCATAAGCAATCTTGGCAACCAAAGTACTATCAACACCCCCAGAGTAGGCAATCAAAGCCTGCTCCATTTCTGCAAATAAAGCTTTTAGTTGCTCAAGTTTTTCTGTCAGCATCATTTTTAGAGTCCTGCCGAAACCCTATAGCACCCAACAAATTCCATTGTAGTCATTAGTTACTCGTCAATAGTCATTTTCCCCGCCTCTTGCGAGGTTGGGAATTTGCTGTATTTTGCTACCAAGCTTGCTAACAGTGGTAAATCAATTGGTTTAGAAATATAGTCATTGACTCCAGCAGCTAGACAAGTTTCGCGATCGCCTTTCATCGCCATTGCTGTTTGGGCAATTACCGGAGTCATTCGATACTGCTGATTTTCTCGCAGCTGCCGTACTAAGTTCAAACCATTTCCATCCGGCAGGTTGACATCCATTAAAATTATTGCTGGATCTAGCTTTGTGAGAACTTCCCACATCTCGGCAGCATTCTTTACCCAACTCACCTGATAGCCCAATTTCTCTAGATAAACTTGCATCAACTTGGCGTTGTGTAAGTCGTCTTCCACTAACAAAATTTCTATAAAAGAGTTAGGAACAATCGGTAAAGGAGATAAGGATGATAAAGAAACAACATCACTATTTCCCCCTACTGCCCCTTGCTGATTGAGGGGCAATACGATAGTAAAACGCGAGCCGCGATCAACTTCCGATTCGACTTCCACCCAACCACCATGAATTTCTGCGAGTTTTTGAGTTACAGCTAACCCCAAACCTGTGCCTTCATTGCGACTAACTGCGGCGTTGGCAATTTGGAAGTAAGGTTGAAAAAGTTGAGTCTGGTCTGCTTTAGAGATGCCAGTACCAGTATCCCAAACTGTAAAATGCACAAATATACCTTTAGCAAT
Source organism: Mojavia sp. (assembly GCF_059505145.1). Lineage (NCBI taxonomy): Bacteria > Bacillati > Cyanobacteriota > Cyanophyceae > Nostocales > Nostocaceae > Mojavia > Mojavia sp. The sequence goes on along the minus strand of NZ_JCACKA010000035.1, from coordinate 56,492 downwards.
GACCTGTAAACCAACAGTTCCTGTAGTAGTAAATTTGAGGGCGTTAAAAAGCAAATTCAATAGCATTTGCTTGAGTCGCAAAGGGTCAGCTACTAGAGTTATGACATCCGGGCTTATGTCTAGAAGCAGCTTTATACCCTTATTAGCAGCTTTTTCCTTCACTAGCGCCAAAACATTATGGCACAGTGCTGGCACATTCACTATTTCCCTCTGCACTTCTAGCTGGTTCGCTTCAATTTTAGAGAGATCCAAAATATCGTTGATTAACGCTAGCAGGTGCTTGCCGCTCGACTGAATAATATTTAAATACTCTTTATGGCGTTCTTTAGTTGGATTGTAGCCTTGGGCTAACAGCAGGTGGGTGAAACCGATAATAGAACTCAGCGGTGTGCGGATTTCATGGCTGGTGTTTGCTAAAAATTGATTTTTGAGTTGATTAGTGCGCTCCAGTTCGCAATTAAAGCTGCCTAAGTGTTGAGACTTTTGTTGTAAAGATTGTATTTGTCTCAGCTGTGCCAACACTACAGAACAGTGCTTGACAGATCGTGTAATCAATTGCGATCTGAGTTTAGCTTGTGATGCATTGAATAATTCACCATCCGACCGAATGGATGGCGTGGCAATAATTAGCCAGCTTGTTACCCCATCAAAATTATCGAATAATAGCCAAGCACTAGGCGGTTGCTGGTTTTCTAAGTGCTGCAAGTCTTCAAGTTCTATTAATTCTTCCAATCTCAAGCGCAGCTTTTTCCTTTTTTTGGAGAGCAATTCTAGGGATGGAAGTTGTGAGTTTCGGGGTGGGGAAGACGAAACATAACAAACTTTGCCAACTGCTGCTTGTGGTGGGAACAGAGCGATCGCCACCTTGCTGGTTTTCAAAGCAATCTTGAGATCCTTAACCAAGGTTTGGTAAATTTCTGCTTCTGTAGCTCCTGCTTGTGGCATGTTACAGGCAGAAAGCAAGCAATCATTGAGATGGCTTTGCAACTGGTTCAAGCTGCTTTCCAGCCACAACTCGGCACGAAGTTGCTCGATTGTTGTCAAAAGTTTTGGACTTGCATCTATCTGTGAGTTCTGTTCTGGTAAGCTTGAATACTGCTGCATGGTCAACTAGACCGCCAAACAAGTGTAGCCTCGCACTTTTTTAGTGCGAACAGGATTCTATGTATATTAGCGCACAATTCTTTTTTATTTATAAAGCATAACTTATAGTGTCGAATGTGACGAAGATCCCAAAAGTTATTGTATGAAATCACTAATTTACAATTTCTTAAAAGCAATTTAAAACTATGGATTTACAATTTGCTCAATTAATTGTCAATGGAATTGCCGTAGGGAGCATTATTGCTCTAGCGGCAGTCGGACTTACCCTTACTTATGGGATTTTACGGTTATCTAATTTTGCCCACGGGGACTTCCTAACTTTAGGAGCCTATCTAACGCTACTGGTAAATAGCACTGGCATAAATATTTGGTTGTCAATGATACTGGCAGCGGCGGGAACAGTAGCAACAATGCTCTTGTCAGAAAAGTTGCTGTGGTCAAGGATGCGCGACCTTCGTGCTAATTCTACTACGCTGATTATTATCTCCATCGGACTTGCTCTATTCCTTCGCAATAGCATTATTTTAATTTGGGGCGGCAAGAACCAAAATTACAATTTACTGGTTACCCCTGCTTTAGACATTTTGGGTTTAAAGGTACCGCAAAATCAATTATTAGTGTTGGGGTTAGCAGTGCTGGCAATTTTGGCACTGCATTACTTACTGCAAAATACTAAAATTGGCAAAGCGATGCGAGCAGTTGCCGACGATTTGGACTTAGCTAGAGTATCTGGTATTAATGTTGACCGAGTAATTTTATGGACGTGGGTAATTGCTGGTACGCTAACCTCTTTAGGAGGTAGTATGTACGGGTTAATTACGGCTGTGCGTCCAAATATGGGTTGGTTTTTAATTTTACCATTATTTGCTTCTGTGATTCTCGGTGGTATTGGTAATCCTTATGGTGCGATCGCAGCAGCTTTTATCATTGGCATAGCCCAAGAAGTCAGCACCATCTGGCTGGGTTCTCAGTATAAACAAGGTATAGCGCTACTAATTATGATTTTGGTGCTGCTCATTCGTCCCAAAGGTTTATTCAAAGGCACGATTTGAGCAGCACCACTCAACTTCTAACTATTCGATGATATGGAAATAGAAAGCGGCTACCACAAAGTTAATAGCTAAAAGAAAGAGTGCCCAACCTGTACGGAAGGGGTAGGGAGGTTTAGCGCCAGTATCAGGAACTGGGGAATTTTTGGTTTTTGCAGTCATAAGCTGTTCTCCTAATTTCAAGACTTTTTAAGACATACCAAACAGGCGTGCCAATTACCCAAATTCTTTAAAAATATTTGTGTGGCATTAGGGGACTGGGGGCTGGGGGCTGAGGACGGGGGGCTGGGGACTGGGCAATTTATTTAATACCCAATCCCCGATAGCCCAATCCCCGATACCCAATACCCAATACCTAATCTCCTGCATGGTAGGAACTGCGAACCAGAGGCCCAGAACGGACGTGGCTGAATCCCATCTTCCATGCTACGCTGCCGAGATGATCAAATTCTTCTGGAGTCCAGTATTTTTGGACTGGCAAATGTTCTAAGGAAGGACGCATATATTGACCAATTGTCAAGCGATCGCACCCTACTGCCCTTAAATCTGCCATTGTTTCGGTGATTTCATCGATAGTTTCGCCGTGTCCCAGCATCAAACCAGATTTGGTAGGGATGGAGGAATCTATTTCTTTAACAACAGAAAGTACCTGTAGCGAGCGATCATACTTCGCTCCCCGGCGCACTGGCCCAGTTAAACGTCTTACTGTTTCAATATTGTGGTTAAAACAAGCTGGCTTTGTGTTTACAATCATGGCTATTCGCTGACGTTGACCTTCTGCCCCAGATCCCACACCACCCCAAAAATCTGGTGTTAGCACTTCAATTTGAATTTCATTGTTCAACTGACGGATAGCCTCCATCGTTTGCACAAAATGGCCTGCACCCTGATCCGCTAAGTCATCACGGGCTACAGAAGTCAGCACCACATAACGTAACCCTAAAAGCTGCACCGCTTCAGCTATCTTTTTTGGTTCCTCTAGGTCAAGTGGCATTGGTGCATGACCTTTATCTACTTGGCAAAAAGCACAAGAGCGTGTGCAGGTTGGGCCCATCAGTAAAAAAGTTGCAGTTTTTTGGGCATAGCACTCCCCCCGGTTGGGGCAGCGTCCTTCTTCGCAAATTGTATGAATTTGGCGCTGCTTAATAATGCGTTGCACGGTGGAGATTTCACTGGCTTTGCCAATAGAGCGACGTAACCAGCTTGGCATTGCCATAATTTCCGACTTAAGTTGAGCTTGTTGTGAAGAAGTCATAGACATCCAAGCAGATCCAAAAGTACTATGGGGCGAGTTTCTTCTAGCTTGAAAGAGTGCTGAGTGCTGAGTACTGAGTGCTGAGAATCATTTCTCCCCTGCCCTCTTGTTCCCCAGTCCCCAATCCCTAGTCCCTTTTTCATTGGGACTGCCTTAGAGCAAGGTTCAAGCCTTAAATATGACCATGACATAAATTGACCAGAATACAATTACAAGTTGTTTAAAATACTTTCAGCATCATCACTTATACCGGAATATACTCTCCCCCAATCAAGAAAAATTTTGAGTATAGTGGGAGAATTCTCAAAGTCAATCGGCGCAAACGCCATCTAAACCTATAGTTTCTGTTAGAGTAATCAGTCGTGGCAAGTAACAAAATTTTAGTTATCGATGACACTACAGTTGTCAGGGTAAAAGTACGAGAAATGTTGCCTCCGGGTAATTTTGAGGTCATAGAAGCAAAAGACGGTCTGGAAGGACTGAATTTTATCCTTCAGGAAAAACTCAGCTTGATCATGTTGGATTTTATATTGCCTAAAATGAGTGGTTGGGAAGTTTTCCAGCAACTTCAAGCCCAACCGGAGTTAAGGAAGATTCCTTTAGTCATCATGTCTGGCCGTAAGGAAGAGGTAACTGAGAAAATTCCAGAACCTTTTGAATATTTTGAATTTCTCGGCAAGCCTTTTGATCAAAAGCAACTCATTGGTGCGATTAAGTCAGCAATGGCAAAGGCTAAACAGACACGTCCAGAACCAGTTTTGGTAGGAGCAGGGGTTACCGCTAAAAATGGCACAGCCTCAGTCCCTAATAACAGCAATAGCTCAGTAGCAACCTCTAGCGTCAGTAATAACACAGTCCAAGCCCCTACTGTTGAGGCGGCTTCTTCCACGGAAATTGAAGTTCTAAATGAAAAAATTATCAAGATGCAAGCCGAAATTGAAAGCTTGAAAAAACAGTTAACACAGGTTGTGACCTTTATCAAACAGAAAATTAAATAGTATTGCTGCTTATCATATATTTTGGCTACCAAGCATTCCCTGCTCCGAAAATGGTCATTTGATCGCAAGCAGGTAAAATGGTTAGTTTAAAAAACTTAAAACAGGAAAAAATAATAGCGGTAGTTTGCGCCTCTAGATTTATAAAGGGAATTACCTTGCTCGTTGGCAGTATGGAGATATAGCACAATGCGAATCGCCCTTGCGCCGCGCTCCGCGCAATCGCGCTTTGAGAACGGAAAAATGTTCTTTTAAGCTACTAAAGCAGGAAGACAAGTTTTTCCCACACTTTTATACCCATACATTAGCCTGCTCTTTTCAGTGGACTCAGATCCACATACCTGAGAATTGAGACAAGCTAAGATTACTCAACTCATATACCGGCTAACACAAAAGCAGCCTTAAACCCACTAAACCTGTCAGTATGCACTCTTGAATCTAAGGGTAATGACAGGCTTTTTTATTTGGGCTGCTTGCCAATTTGCTCCTAAACGTGACTAGCAATCTACACATGGAAAGAAGCCCAATAAATTATTAAACACAGCAACTTTTACTGTTAAAACTTCAGATTACCATTTTTCTACTTATATATAAGCGTAATGTGGCAATTACGAAATAGATAATAGGTAATTAGAATTTTCTAGCACTTATTACCTATTATCTATTACTAAGTTATAAACCTTCTGGATGCTCAGTGTTAACCGCACTTGCCTGAGTACTAACAACCGTTGCTGCTTGTAATATGGCAGTATTAGCAACTGAATTATTAGCTAGGGTAAACAGCGGATTTGATAAAATCCCTGCTATAGATGTGGCGATTAAAGTTACTATTAGCCCTACCTGCAAAGGTCTAAACCCAGGTAAATTCCAACGCACTGCGGGATAATTCTTCACCACGTCAGACATTTCTTGGGGTTCTTTGACTACCATCATTTTGACTACACGAATGTAGTAGTAAATGGAGACAACAGTAGTAACTAAGCCCAACAAGACTAATCCATAAAGACCTGCTTGCCAACCAGCCCAGAACAAGTAAATTTTGCCAAAAAAGCCAGCTAGTGGTGGAATACCGCCCAAGGAGAGCAGGGAGATACTCAAGCCCAATGTCAAAAGTGGGTCTTTTTGATACAAGCCAGAGTATTCAGCAATCTGGTCGGTTCCTGTCCGCAGGGAGAACAGAATGATGCAGGTAAAGCCGCACAGGTTCATGAACAGGTAGACCAGCAGATAGAATATCATACTGGCATACCCAGCTTCGGTACCAGCAATTAAGCCAATCATCACAAACCCTGCTTGGGCAATGGATGAATAAGCTAGCATCCGTTTCATGCTGGTTTGCGCTAGAGCAACTACGTTACCCAACACCATGCTGAGAACAGCAAGGGCGGTGAAAACAAATTTCCACTCGTTGGCAACGAGGGGGAAGGCTGTTGTCAGTAAGCGGATAGCTAGGGCAAATCCAGCTGCTTTGGAACCCACAGACAAAAAGGCAATTACTGGGGTGGGAGCGCCTTCATAAACGTCTGGCGTCCATTGGTGGAAGGGCGCAGCGGAGATTTTGAAGCCAATACCTGCAATCACAAAAACGAGGGCAATCACTAAACCTAAAGATTGACCAAGGTTAGCATTAGCAATGCCGTTGGCGATCGCACCCAGTTCTGTTTGTCCACCTGAGAGACCATAGAGCAGCGACACGCCATACAAAAATACTGCTGTACTCGAAGCTCCAATCAACAGGTATTTCAGCGCTGCTTCATTAGAGCGGGGGTCACGCTTGGTATAACCTGTTAGCAAGTAAGAGGAAATACTTAGGGTTTCTAGTGAGATGAAAATCATCACTAACTCACTAGCCCCGGATAAAAACATTCCCCCTAAGGTAGCTGTTAGCAAAATCGCAATGAATTCTGCTAAAGCGGTTCCACTCTGCTCAACGTAGCGAATGGACATCAATATAGTGACAACGGCAGACAAGGCGATGATACCGCGAAAGACGATACTGAGGTCGTCACTATTAAACTCACCGCTAAAGGAGATGGGATTGGTAGCATCCCATTGAAAATACAGGGCGACAATCGAAGTCAGTAAACCTGCGATCGCTAGATATCCAATCCAGCGTGAGGATGTACGCCCCAAAATCAAATCAACTATCAAAACCCCCAAGAGGGTGAGAATTACAATCCCCTCTGGCAAAATCGTTCCAGCATTTAACTGGGATGCAAGATTAGCAAAATCCATGAGTTGTATAGGTTTTGGCGATTAGACATCAAGGCTAACTTTGTTCATTCTATCTATTGTTATGAACTAAAGTTGCATAAACCTTTTTGTCTGATTGCATAGACTCGCCTGGATTTAGACCTGCTTGTCAAAGATTAGCCTTCTTGTCACCAGACAAAGCTTCTTTCTCTAGAAGCAAATTAAATTATATTTAAATTTAATTAAGGCGTTGCTGATTAGTGGGATGATTTTTGCCTCACGCAGAGACGCACAGAGAAGTTGCGGTGCGGTGAGTCCAGCATTGCGAGAGGGTTTCCCCGCCCTTGCAAACTTCTCCTGTCAAAGACGCTGCCCGTAGCTTGCTTCCCCGTAGGGGTACGGTGGGCGCGGAGAATAAGAGTTTGAGAGATCGAATTTTTAATTTTCATCCTCATATTCAGCAATGCCAAATTTTATAGTTGGTATCTTATCAAACAAAGTTCTTATACCCAACACAACAGAAATTAGCTGAAAAATAAGCAGTTCAATAGATAGCTGAACTGCTTATATATAAACAAGCAATTCAGTGAACTACTGAATCTGCTGATTTTGGGATAATTTTTGTTTAGCAAGTGCTTGTTATAGCTTTGCCTTTGTGAATAGCCTCAAGACTTAATAACGTCGTGAGTATCCACTGGCATTTCTTTCCCAGTTGCCACCGCCAGAGCGAGTACTTTTCTCCTCCCGTGGTCTAGCTTTGTTAACTTTCATTACACGACCCATCCATTCGGCACCATCTAGAGCTTGAATAGCTGCATCTTCTGCGGCGGCTGATTCCATTTCTACGAAACCAAAGCCCCGTGCGCGGCCAGTTTCCCGATCTGTCGGTAATTGAACTCGCTTTACAGCACCGTACTCAGAAAATACCTTACTGAGGTCGTCTTGTGTGACGCTGTAGGATAGGTTCCCTACGTAAATAGACATGAAACTCTCCAGAATCCATTGATGCAGAGATGCTTATCCGGAGAGCCGCTTGCAATTATGACTAAAAACAAGATCTGTATCACCGAATTTAACTTCTCCAATTTTATGCTAACACAACTTTTATCTCGTGCAGCGATAAATCTTATCCATTGGTCATAATGTATGCTATAATACGAAAATTTTGATTATCCTTATTAGTAGTTTGATTTATTAGTGAGTATCAAATTAAGGATTTAGGTTTGTATAGCAAATTCCTCTGGAGCGATTCCCCAATTTACCCAGCAAATTGCCTCATGCGCTGATCTGATTTCAGGTGGAACTCGCAAGGTGTGTATGAATCCAGTACTGGGACAAGTCATTTTTAATAAGTAAATTGGCTCTTCATCAACGTCAGTATCAATTTTTAGTAGGGTATATTCTGCCCAGGTATCTAATTCAATTGCTTGTAATTCTTCGCAGATTCGGGCATAACCAATTCCTTGAATTAATACTCGCCGCAGTTCGGCATTTCCTTCTGTTAATAGCCATGTAGCTTGCCATTGCTGCGGGTGGAGTTTACCGTATTTTTCAGGTAAGGTTACACCGTGATAGGAGTAGAGGCTAAATCCATCGGCATATTCTATTGCAGGTTCGCCTTCTGCGTGGAGACGATTTTGATTATCGAAGCGGATATGAAGCGGGCGATCGCATACAATGCAAATGTCATCATAAGCAAATAACCAACCACATTCTTGAATTAGTGATTGAAATACCTGCCATTCCTGTTGAGGATGAATAAGGTTGAGAATAGAGATACACAAATCAAATCCAGCCATCCGATGAACGTAATTTTCGGGTTTAAAGCATTCATTAAGTTGAATTTCAATCCACCACGAATAATCCTCTAGTTGCTCGTCTACTTGGCTGCTAAATTTGTCAAGTAAGCTGTTAAATATTTCATGATTGAACGGATCATCTGCTACATAATATAAAAAGCTCTTTAATTGACTAAATACTTGTTTCCCAAACTGTTGCCTTAATTGACTCGAAAGTTCTTGAAAGAAATGAGCCGGAAATAAGCTTCCTAAACCATTCGGTTCATTCAGGTAACTTTTTATAAATTGAGGGGACAATCGTTTTAACATCCAGTTGCAAGCTGTATATGGACTATCCTGAAATAGTATTTCAGGCTGTTCATAGTCAATTGCAGCGTATGCAGCTTTGACTGCTTCCGCAGCCTTATATCGATCAATTCGCTCAGTTGAAAGCGCAATCTTCCGCCACTTATCCCAATAAACTGGTATCAAAGCTTCTTGCTCAGGCGTGAGTTTTTCAATCATTTTCTCTTCCAAATATTCGATGAATATTTGTAATTCCAGTCATAAGGAGGACGTTTTCTTATAGTTAATACATCAACAATGTTATCTATTTCAAAAATAGCATAGACAATTTGCTAATTGTCTAGCCGCAGTCGCCATAACTCAGATTCAAAATTAGGTAAATCTAGCATTTTGCTGTTAGTAGGACAATGATTACCAGGTAATTCACGAATTGCCTATCTTATACTATTCCTTCGTCAATATGCACTAAATATTTATACACGAACCGCCAAGAACGCCAAAGAAGAGAGAGGTACTAATTTAGTGCAACTTTCAAATTTATAGAGAATTCTTATTACCTGCTGTTTTATATTACCTGGAAGATTTTTGATTGATTGGAATGTATCGGGGCAAAACAAAATTTATCCTATAAATCAGCAACACCAAAATAACTTTTTAATCTGCGACATATCGCCAACCTTCAGGCTCGTATTCTCTTTGTATTTTCACCATCCAATGACCTTGGGGAATGGCAACTGCCTGATGCTCCTCATGGGCAAGCAAAGCGTTCTCTGAAAACACACGCAGATAAAGAGTGCTATTTTTTGAGTATAATTCTGCTTTGCCCTCAGTAATGCGATGTTTGTGCCCAGTTACTTCCCCTTCTGCTAAGGTCAAATGAGGTATTGTTTATCCTTCGACTTGCTGTACAGGTAGTAGAATGACATCACCTTGACGGATTGGTTGCACAGTTTTGCCTCCCAGAGATAGGTACAAACTCCACTTCGCTTTTGCTCTCAAGTTTGATTTAATTTTGACACAACCTTTGTGGGATAGGGGAATCAGCAAAATCAGAAGCATGAGGAGGAACAACCAGATCAGGAAAATGAAAAACTCCACCATCGATCAGAGTTTTTGGGCATGGGGCATGGAGAAGAAGTTATCAATGCCCTATGCCCCAAGCGGCAAAGCCGCTTTTGATGAAAGGAAATGATCATTTTCCCTGTGCTTGCTTATCTCCCTCCACAATAAAGAAGTTAAGGTAAAGTATCTGTGTATTACACTTGCGGGGTATTTTGAAAACTGTAGTCGCCAAATTTGCCTGAGATAAGTTAAAGATTGAATAAGCTGGAAATTCACGCCCAGCATTTTCCTAGATTACTATCTGGAAAGGACTGCGCCCAAAATTTAGCAGATTTTTACCCTAGCGGGCAGTTTGTGTGAGGATGAAATCACATCTCTCAGCGTGACGTTTTCTCTTGACATCTCGCCGAAATTGTCTCAACTTGACTGTTTAGCTTCGCAGCTATTCTTTTTTTTGAAATTTCCATGTCAACCCTCGTCATCGTCGAATCTCCGACCAAAGCTCGTACCATTCGCAACTACCTACCATCAGGCTATCGGGTGGAAGCGTCTATGGGTCATGTGCGTGACCTACCTCAGTCGGCTAGCGAAATTCCCGCTGCTGTCAAAGCGGAAAAATGGGCGCAGCTTGGGGTAAATATAGACGCTGACTTTGAACCGGTGTATGTTGTCCCCAAAGATAAAAAGAAAGTTGTCACCCAGCTCAAAGATGCCCTTAAAGAGGCAGATGAGTTAATTCTGGCAACGGACGAAGACCGGGAAGGTGAAAGCATTAGTTGGCATTTATACCAATTGCTTAAGCCAAAAGTGCCAACTAAGCGGATGGTGTTTCACGAAATTACCCAAGATGCCATCAAAAAAGCTTTAAAAAACTGCCGTAATATTGATGAGCAGTTGGTTCGCGCCCAAGAAACGCGGCGGATTTTGGATCGACTGGTAGGGTATACCCTGTCTCCCTTGCTGTGGAAAAAAATTGCTTGGGGACTATCCGCTGGACGCGTACAATCTGTAGCTGTAAGGCTTTTGGTTACCAAAGAACGCCAACGTCGCGCCTTCCATGAAGGCACATATTGGGATTTAAAAGCTTACCTAGAGCAGAAAAAAGCTCCTTTTACTGCCCAGTTGGTGACATTGGGAGGAACCAAAATAGCCAATGGCAGCGACTTTGACCCAGCAACCGGACAAATTGCTGCTGGTCGTAATGTCGTGTTGCTCAAGGAAGAGGATGCACTAGCCCTCAAGGAACGCTTAACTGGTAAAACTTGGAGTGTCGCAGATGTTGAAGAACGCCCTGTGACGCGTAAACCAGCACCACCATTTACAACCTCGACGCTGCAACAAGAATCTAACCGGAAACTGCGCCTTTCAGCACGAGACACGATGCGGATTGCCCAGAATTTGTACGAGCAAGGGTATATTACCTATATGCGAACAGATTCGGTGCATTTGTCAGATCAGGCGATCGCTGCTGCTCGTAGCTGTGTAGAAAATCTTTACGGCAAACAATATCTCAGCCCTCAACCCAGGCAATACACCACCAAATCCAAAGGCGCACAAGAAGCACACGAAGCCATTCGTCCGGCGGGTAGCACCTTCCGCACTCCCCAAGAAACTGGTTTAAGCGGTCGGGAACTAGCTGTTTACGACTTAATTTGGAAGCGCACCGTCGCCTGCCAAATGGCTGACTCCCGCCAAACTCAAATTACCGTACAGTTGCAAGTAGAAGACGCTGGGTTTCGTGCTTCTGGTAAGCGAATTGATTTTCCTGGATACCTACGTGCCTATGTCGAAGGTTCCGATGATCCCGAAGCCGCATTAGAAGACCAGGAAGTAATCTTACCTAGTCTAAAAGTGGGAGACCATCCAGATTGTAAAGACATAGAGGCGATCAATCACGAAACTCAACCGCCAGCTAGATACACCGAAGCTACCTTAGTAAAAACTTTAGAAAGTGAAGGCATCGGTCGTCCTAGTACCTACGCCAGCATCATTGGCACGATCATTGATAAAGGTTACGCTCAATTAGTGAGTAACGCCCTGATCCCTACCTTCACAGCTTTTGCTGTCACCGACCTTCTGGAAAAACATTTCCCCGATGTTGTCGATCTCAGTTTTACTTCCAAGATGGAACAAACCTTGGATGACATTGCTACCGGTGAAGCAAAGTGGTTACCTTACTTACGGGAATTTTATTTGGGAGACAAAGGTTTAGAAACCTTAGTTAAGGAACGAGAAAATCAAATTGATGCCAATAAAGCCAGGACGGTAGAACTAGAAAATTTAGCTGCCAAAGTCCGGATTGGTAAATATGGCCCTTACATCGAAGTCGAAAACGGCAACGGTGTTGTTACTGCTTCAATTCCCAAAGACTTAACTCCAGCCGACCTTGACCCCAAACAAGTTGAGGTACTACTGCGGCAAAAAACCACAGGGCCTGACCAACTCGGTCGCCATCCCGAAACTGGCGAGCCAATTTACGTGAAAATTGGAGCTTATGGCCCCTACGTCCAATTGGGCGACAAAACTGACGAAAATCCCAAACCCAAACAAGCTTCTTTACCTAAAGGTGTCACACCAGAAAACGTCACTCTAGATGTGGCAGTTGGTCTTTTAGCATTACCCCGGACATTAGGAGTTCATCCTGTCACTGGTGGTAAAATTCAAGCCAGTTTGGGACGCTTTGGCCCTTATGTCGTTCATGACCAAGGTAAAGACGGGAAAGACTACCGCTCCCTGAAAGCTGCTGATAATGTCTTAACAATTTCTTTAGAACGTGCGTTGGAGTTACTATCTGAACCGAAAAAGGGACGCAGCTCCACCAATAGCAAATCCAAGGCAGCCTTACGGGAATTAGGTACACATCCAGAGGACGGTACACCAGTCAATATCTACGATGGCCCTTACGGGCCTTACATCAAGAACGGCAAAACCAATGTCGGTATTCCCGAAGGCGAATCAGTGGAGAATGTCACATTAGCTACAGCGATTAAGTTGTTGGCAAGCAAAGCATCTTCAGCGAAATCTACTCGCAAGTCCAGTAAGTCAACAAGTTCAAGCTCTAAATCTAAGTCAACTTCTAAGTCAGCTTCCAAGACTTCTACAACTACTAGTAAAAAAAATGACGCAAAAGCCTAATTAAAGACGATTAACTGATGGCTGATAACTGAGTTGATACAATGCAGCCCTGTCGCTTACGAATGTGATACTCTAAAAAGTAAGGGAGATCACAATATGAATTTTAGAAGTGACTCATACCCGAAATTCAAGAGTGTGTATCAGCCCGGTTAAATGCCAGAGGTGCGGAAATACGCCAGTTTCTGCGTAGCTGTTAATCAAAATTGAGGTAGTATCTCAGGAGCAGTCAGTTCAATGGACTATATAGAAAAGGTACTGGAAAAGCTTAAGGAATTGGCGCGCAAGCTGATTGAAGCCCTGCTGGGGCCAGAGGCTGAGGCGGAACCGGAACTGGTTCCGATTCCTATAGATGAGCGATCGCGCCGTCGTTAGTAGCTCGAAGGTGCCGAACTTGACGTTGCAACCTTTAAGTATTTTAGTACTGCATGGCCCAAACCTGAATTTACTAGGACAGCGAGAACCGGGAATTTACGGTTCATTAACTCTGGCTGAAATTAATCACCTGTTAGCAGCAGAAGGACTAAAGCTACAGGTGGAAATTTTTGCCGTGCAGTCAAATCATGAAGGAGTTTTGGTAGATACTATTCATGAAGCATTAGGAAAACATCAGGGAATTTTAATTAATGCTGGGGCGTACACCCATACAAGTGTGGCGTTGCGGGATGCGCTTTCTGGTGTTAATTTACCCACGGTGGAAGTACATTTGAGTAACATCTACCGTCGGGAAGATTTCCGTCACCATTCTTATATAGCTGCCATCGCTATTGGGCAAATTAGTGGTTTTGGCGTCCAAAGTTATTTGCTGGGCTTACAAGCATTAGTGCATCATTTGAGAAAGGATAAAGTATGAAGTATAAGGTTTTTAGCCTTTAGCCTTCATCCTTTGTCATTTATTTATGCGCTATCCTCTTGTGAGTCGATTTCAAGGCACTTTATTAGGAGCATTGCTTGGGGAAAGATTAGTTTTTGGTAGTGACCAACAGGCTCAGAATGGCTATGACGTTGATAAAATAGCGGTTCTGGGTGCTGAAAGTTTGATTGCACTTGGCAAATTAGATTTAGATGATTGGCGATCGCGTCAACAACAAGCTTCTCCTCATTTAGCTGGAACTGAGACTAATTCGCCAAAAATCATACTTGCTACCCTACCAGTAGCACTGTTTTTTCATGAAAATACAATCAAACTGCGACAGAACTTGCTGCGTGTGTTAGATATCTGGGGAGATAACCCAGTAGTACGGGATGGAACGCTAGCAGTAGGCTATGCGATCGCTCAATCTCTCACAGAAAAACTCCACCCCCGAACTCTCATCGCAGAAACAATTGCCTTTATTGGAGAAACGCCGACATCTCTACCACAACAATTATTAAAAGTTAATACTTTGTTAGATCAGGGGGCGGGATTAGAAACAGCGCAAGCCGAGTTGAGTAGGCAAGACAAACTGAGTAGCGCTATTCCTATGGCATTTTACTGCTTTCTCAGTACCTTGGAAGACTACCGCTTGTCAGTTTTACGGGCAACTCACGGCGATGTCTGGCGGCAAGACCACTGGCATTTACACTCACAAGTTATAAGTGCAATTACTGGAGCTTTATCAGGGTCGTATAATAGCATTGCGGGGATTCCCGTAACTTGGCAAGTCTTGCACTCGCAAGCAAATTCGCCAGCATTGAGACTGAGTAATTTTTCTCAAATGGTAGAATTAGCTGCTGCACTTGCCGCTGTGTGGTCGGGAGTGTATAATTTTACTCTACATCCAAGTAAGTTAACAAAAGAAGGATGTGTAATATCTGACGAACAGACTTCGCTTTGTGTCTACGGTTCTCCTCGCGTCATTCGGTCGCGTTAATGCTATTTCCACTGAGCAATTTTGTAGGTGCAAAACAAACATTTAATTTCAATAATCCAGCCAATCGCCACAAAATTTAGTAATTGTTTATACTGAAATTCCCGAAGCAACTTTTAACCTGAATCGTAAGTAAGTATTGTGGGAAATCGGCTACAACTAGATCACACATTTAAAACTCTGAGGGACTTCGGTTGCTCTTGCTTGGGATATTGTGATGTTTGCCTTGTTTTGAGGTATGAAAGTAAGCAACTGTAGCCAGAGGTAATGAAACAGCAGCGATTTTTTAAGTCTTTGGCCCAGCAATTAACTCACTGGCGGCGGCGGTACAAAGTAATTCGTCGCAAAGGGCAATTGCTGAGGTCTGTGAGCAGCCAAAGCAGCAAAAGCCATTATGGAAGACTTCAAAGGGCTGTTCTCAATCACATACTTGTGTATGTATCAAAAACCAATGACAAAGGCGGACACCAAAAACAAGGAATAGCGCTCAGCTCAATGGCAAAATCGGTTAAAAATCAGAAACAGATGAATGCAATCGGTTTAGGCTGGGTGTATGAAAAGCGTTCCTCCGTTATTTTGGCGATCGCAGTCGTATCTCTTACAGGTGTGATTGGAGATAAGTTATACAACCAACCTATGCTAAAAGTGGGGGCTGTTGCGCCACAGACTATAAAAGCCCCTTATACAGCTAGCATCGAAGATCAGAAAAAAACAGAAGCCCAACGCAAAGCTGCCAGTAAAAACTCCCTACCAATGCTAATGGTTGATGTGCAAATCAATGAACACATCGAGCAAAACTTGCGACAACTTCTAGATGAGGGCGACGAAATTCGCGCTATTGCTGGGCCTTTTCCATTTTTTGATACTTTAATTCTATCTGTCTCTAGCCAGCATTACCTACGGGCTTGTACTGAGACGGAATGGCAAAATTTACTAGTAGTTTTAGACAAGACTAAAAAACAAAAGCTAGGAACTTTGCTCCCAACGCACAAGAGCAGTTTTAGGAGGGAGCAAAGAGTCGCAAAACAATACGCACCTGCTCAGGCACACCAGCTACCATCCACATTCCTCCAATCTGGTTTTCACAGCACGGGGCTGGCTCTTTCAGGCTGGGAAGGTATCAACACACCTGTCCTCCAGCCCTGGAATCTGTCTATACAACAGCCTGCTGAAAAGGCAGAACCTGTTACTGTTTCCCCGACAATCGACTTTGTTCAAGCACTGGCGGAACTAGAAACTTACCGGATCACAACTTCCGAACAAAACTTGTCTTCACTCATTGCCCGCATCTTCCAAGCACGCCAAAAATATGCTAAAGCCAAGGCCAAACTTTTGCAACTAGAGGCTGCTAGATCAGAAACGGTATACGAAGACACGATCCTATTAGGCTTATCAGATGTGGATTGGGCAAGAACCCAAACAGGAATCCGCCAAAGCGCCGCGCGCATAATCACCCAAGGTATCCCATACGGACTACCACCAAATCTTTTACATGATGCGGTCAGTTTACAAGTGCGTACATTAGTAACACAAGACGCCGAACCTTTGGCTATCAAAGTGTTGTTGGCTGTACTGCAACCAAATCTGAAAAAAGATGAAGAACAAACGAAACAAAAGGCACAACAAGCCGCAGATGGGGTGCCGCCAGCGATGGTCGAGGTGCAACAGGGTCAGGTGATTGTTGCCAAGGGAGAGATGATTACTCCGTGGAACTTTGAGGTACTGGAGCAGTATCACCTAAATCGCCGTGAGATTAACTGGCCGAATTTGGTTAAACTGGCAGGCATTGTCACCACAGCAATTGGCATTTATGTCTTTGTAGAACGGCGGATTAAGATTCAATTACGCCAACGCGATCGCCTGTTAGTATTGCTACTTACCCTGAGTACGCCTGGGATGCTAACCATTGGAGTGCTACATACCACCTGGAGTGCCGTTGGTTTATTGTTGGGTAGCTTCTACGGGCCTACTTTGGGTTTAACAGTTGTAGGGCTTTTGTTGTTAGTGCTACCTATTAGCTTGGAAATCAGTAAGATTACCGTGTTGACTGGTGCAGTAGGGGGAATAGTAGGTAGTTGTATAGCAAAACGACTGCGATCGCGTGAGGAGCTAGCATTATTGGGACTTGCTATTGCTTCTACTCAAGGTGGGGTTTACCTGATACTCTCATTTATCGTCGGTACAGCATTTGGTTCAGCCTGGTATATCGTACTACAGGAAGCAGGATTATTTGCTTTATCAGGATTAGCGTGGAGTATTGTAGCGTTGGGCTTAAGTCCTTATCTGGAAAAACTTTTTGATTTAGTCACCCCGATTCGTTTAGCAGAACTGGCGAATCCTAACCGCCCCTTATTAAAACGACTCGCTACAGAAACTCCCGGAACTTTTCAGCATACGTTATTTGTGGCGACTCTTGCAGAAGCTGCTGCCAAACGACTAGGATGTGATGTCGAACTAGTCAGAGCTGGCACGCTATATCACGACATCGGTAAAATGCACGATCCCCTTGGCTTTATTGAAAATCAAATGGGGGGGCCAAATAAACATGATACAGAGATTAACAACCCTTGGAAGAGCGCGGAGATCATCAAAAAGCACGTCAGTGAAGGCTTGGTGATGGCGCGTAAACATCTTTTGCCTACAGCAATTCAAGCTTTCATTCCAGAGCATCAGGGAACAATGCTGATTGCTTATTTCTATCACCAAGCGCAGCAAATGGCGCAGGCAGATCCTAGTTTAAAAGTAGATGAGGCAGATTTTCGTTACGATGGCCCAATTCCCCAGTCGCGGGAAACAGGAATCTTGATGCTGGCAGATTCCTGTGAAGCGGCGCTGCGTACACTCAAAGACGCCACAACAGAACAAGCTTTAACAATGGTTAATAATATTCTCCGTGCCCGCTGGCAAGACGATCAATTGATAGATTCAGGGTTAACGCGGGACGAAATCTCCGAAATTGCTCAAATATTCGTGCAAGTTTGGCAGCAATTTCATCACAAACGCATTGCTTATCCCAAGTTAAAAGCTAGCAACGAGACATTCGCTAAGGGATAAGATTGGGGACTGGGAACTGGAAGGAGAAATAATTCAATTTACAGAAAAACTTACACAGCCTGTTGAATTTATATTATATATCCTGTAGAATTTGCAATTTAATATGGCTCGTTTTCTGATTAGTACAATATCTGCTGTGGGGCATGTTAACCCTGCTTTGCCCATTGCTCGCAAGCTAGTGGAGCGCGGTCATGAAGTATGGTGGTATACTGGCACAGGCTTTCAATCTAAAGTAGAAGCAACTGGTGCCCGTCATATTCCTATTCGTAAAGCCATAGATTTATCTTCTACAAAAACTGTCCCTGAAGAGTTGATGGAAAAAAGAAACTCTTTGAAGGGGCTGGAACAATTTAAGTTTGACCTCAAGAAATTTTTTATTGACCCTGGTGTAGCGCAGTTAGAAGAGCTTAGTGAGATTCTGCAACAGTTTCCAGCAGATGTTATTTTATCGGATTTATGCTTTGTAGGAGCCTCCTGGATTCACGAAAAAGGAGGCCCGCCTTGGGCAACTTTAAACATATCTGGATTAGCCATCAGTAGTAACAATACAGCTCCTTTTGGGTTGGGAATAGCGCCAGATACCTCAAAAATCGGGCTTTTACGTAATATTTTTTTAAACTGGATATTTCAGCGAATCCTATTGAACAATGTTACCCTCTACTTAGATCAAATTCGAGGTAGGGTAGGATTGCCGCCTGATTATAAATATTTTTTTGATGCTACATTGTCACCTTTTCTCTACTTACAAGGAACGGTGCCAGCATTTGAGTATCCTCGCAGTGACTTGCCACCCCAAGTGCATTTTATTGGGCCATTCTTACCAGATCCGCCCACTAATTTTACTCCTCCTGCTTGGTGGGATGACTTGAAAAGTGGTAAGCCAGTCATCCACGTTACTCAAGGTACAGTCTCCACCGCCGCAGATGATTTAATTATCCCCACAATTCAAGCACTTGCTGACGAAGATGTTTTGGTAGTGGTAACTACGGGTGGTGAACCAATCGATAGTTTGAAACTCGATTTAGTACCAGCAAATGTCAGGATAGAACCTTTTATCCCTCATTACCATCTTTTACCTTACGTCGATGTCATGGTAACAAACGGTGGTTACAACGGTGTACAAGTAGCGTTAGCGAATGGTGTGCCGATGGTTGCGGCAGGTCAAACAGAGGAGAAACCGGAAGTGTGTGCCCGAATCGAGTGGGCGGGAGTGGGTATTAACTTAAAAACCAAGACACCGACACCAGCCCAAATCAAAAATGCTGTGAACGAAATCCTAGCAGTATCCGAATATCGGCAAAAGGCTCAACTTTTGAAAGCTGATATTAGCCGTTACGATGCACCCACTCAAGCCGCTATCTTACTGGAAAAATTAGCAGCAACAAAAAAGCCAGTTTTGAGAATCGATAAGTAGATAGACGGATGCTAATTAGTTTGGTAAGTTGCTCCACGCGATCGCAGTGTATTAATATTTCTGCTAGAGCAACAACTTAAATTACTGTTGATTAAACAGCAGAAATACTGTTTGAAACAACCCCACAATCACACCCAAAACACCACCTAAATTCACAATTGCCTGCAATTCGTTTTTCACAATTCCCTCAATCGCAGCTTCTAAATCAGCGGGGGAAGTTGATTTCACTCGATCTACAATCACTTGATCTATCGATAAAATCGGAATTACCTGAGCTACAATTGCTTCTAAATCTTTTTCTAGATATCGTTCTAAAATTAAAGCCAATTCTTGACTTACAATTCCTAAAGAATTAGTGACCACAGGCGAAGAACCAAGACGATTCAGCAGCAATGAAGCAATATTTTCCCAGTCAACAGAGTCAGTTAATCCTTGTAGTAAATCACTACCACTAGTTTGTAAATAGTGGCGGACACTTTCTCGTGTAGTCTTACGCAATTGCCGTACCGTGCCAATTGGCAAGTTTTGTAATGATAAATTTTGTAATAATTTCTTGATGCGATCGCGCATCTGCAACTCTTGCGTCAATTCTTGCAAACGAGCATTGGTAGCTTCTTTCTCATCTAAGCAAAAAGTTCGCAATCTAGCCAGAGTATTGCGTAAACCAAACAAATTTGCTACCACCCAATAGGTGCCACTAGACTTTTCTCGAAAGCTTTCATCAATAGTTTGAATTGTGCGATCGGTCAAAAAATCAACTATCGTCTGCCGTAACACATCTGGCGGTAGGACTACTTGTAATAACCAATCAGCAAGCCTTGTAGCTTGTTCTTCACTAAGTTGAAACTCTAACAATACTTGGTCAAAAATCTGATTTAGTTGTACTTCTAGAAAGTCTTCGCGTTTAGCTAAAACCTTCAGAATTCGTGGCAAAGATTCTCCTAACAAATCTCGCAAAATTCCTGCCACGATTTTGGCACTTTTTTGATTATTCTCCTCTGATTTAATTTGGTCAATTGCTAGTTGCAATAACCAGAGAATAGCTGCTTGTACCCGTTCTGTTTGCAACAGGCGGCGCGCCAATTTTTGCAATTCCTCTGGTGTCAACAGCGACCCCATGATTGTGTTGGAAACTTTCTGGGCAAGACGTTCTTGGTTGCGAGGAATCAATCCCGGCGTGAACGGTAATCTTTGCCCGCCAATATAAAACGCTCGGTAGGGGCGAAATAACATTTTGATGGCTATATCATTCGTGAAATAGCCAATAATTCCACCCACCACAGGGGGAGTTACATAAAGCCAGAGATCAGACCAATCCACAGTATTTTGGATTCACAATTGGTAATCGGTAATTGGTAATTGGTAATTGATAATTGGTAATTGGTTTTTCTCATTATCCATTACCCATTACCCATTCTCAAATTTAAAATTTACTAACTACCAGCACTCCCATCATACCGTTCGCAATGGGATAGTGTGTGACAACTGCAAAACCAACTTGATAAGCTAACTCTACTTGCTCTGAACCGATGGGAAAGCGGTCTAAGCTGGGGCTGATGTAGGCGTATTCTTCCTTGACGCCCAAATGCGTGGCTACAGGTACAACAATATTCTCCAAATACCACTGCTGAAACGTCCGCAGCTGAGGATTACTAGGTCGATGAAAATCTAAAATTGCGGCTTTGGCACCAGGCTTGAGAACGCGATGTAACTCTTTAAGACTGCGGGGGATATCTTTAACATTTCTTAAACCATAGCCCATTGTAGCGCCATCAAATTGGTTGTTGTCAAAAGGCAAATTGAGTACATCGGCTTCAACCCAAGCGATCGCAGGTTGGGGATACTGGCTTTGGGCGCGCCTTTTAGCAGTTTCTAGCAGGTTTGGCGAAAAGTCTACTCCATACACGTGTCCTGTTGTGCCTACACGTCGTGCTAAACCTAAGGCGATATCGCCACTTCCGCAACACAAATCTAGGCAAGTATCCCCAGGCTTAGGGTTACTCCATTTTATTGCCATTTCCTTCCATATTCGGTGTTGTCCCAGACTCAACCAATCGTTCAACTGGTCATAAACAGGAGCAATACGATCAAAAATAGCGCGAATTTCGTGAGTCATTGGTCATTAAGTCGTAGGTCATTCGTCATTCGTCATTTGCCAATGACAAAGGACAAATGACAAAAGACGACTACACAGTGGTTTGATGGTAGCAACTGCTAGTAAGAGCGATCGCTACCAGTTGTGCTGATAAATGAATTAGCTTTAATTCATCTTCTCGCAAAGTGTATGGTTCTTTCCACTGTAAAGATAATACCCCCATAACTTCGTTGCGGTAAGTAATTGGGATAATCAGGTGTGCTTGCACACCAGTCTCCTGGTAATGAGCAACACCAGATAATTTTGGATCTTTTGATACATTAAAGGATACTTGCATTTTCCCGGTAGCGATCGCCTCGCTTACCAAAGGGTCTTGAGATAACCAGTTTTCTAAACTACCTGCGTCACTATAAGATCCTTGAGTTGCAACCAGAGTATTACCCTTAAGCAGTTGCACAATACAGCCATCCGCTGCAAAACTGTGATTAAAAGCGGTAGCAATTGGGATCAGCGTTTCCTCTAAACTAGTAGCTGCTTGCGTTACTTGCACCAAAACTGTTAGCAGCGCCATTTGAGCATTAGCACAGCGTAACTCTTCTGTGCGCTGCTTAAGCAAGTCGTAGGTTTCTGCTGCCCTTTGCACAACAGCCTTGAGTTCTCCAGGGTCCCAAGGTTTGGTGATATATTTGTAAACTTGCCCGGCGTTAATCGCCTCTACCAAATCTTCAATATCAGTAAAGCCAGTCAAGATAATCCTGACTGTATCTGGAAACTGAGGCACAGTCTTGCTGAGAAACTCAGTTCCTTTCATTTCTGGCATCCGCTGATCGGAGATGATTACTGCCACTTCCCCTTCCTGTGCCAACATTTGTAGGGCAGTCATGCCACTATCAGCTTTAAGAACATGAAAATCGCGTCGAAAAGTGCGATATAGCAAATCTAGATTATCGGGTTCGTCATCAACTACAAGGATTTTCAGTTTTTTTGAGCGTTCTAGAGTCATTAATTGACGACGAATAGTATTAACTTCGAGACTGGGATTATCCATAAGATAATTGTTTTAAATATTGACCATTTTGTTATATTCCATACCAAGCCTAGTTGAGAATAGGCTACAAGCCTTGGGAGAATTTACAGATGTAGATTAAGTCAAGTTAAACCCGCCCCTAGTCGATGCCACAAGCAACTTTTTCTTGATGATGAAGTTTCTTGGTTATAGTTAAGTCGGCAAAAATCGCCATCACAAATCACCAACAAAGTTAACAGATGCTAATTGGGACTCACTTATTAAAACTCCATAAACTAAGTGAAATTACTTTACTTAGAGACAAAACGCCTTTAGCTGCTTTTTAGACTTTGCTCTTGATTTGCCCTCATGCATATATCTGTATTATTAATAACTCATTATTCTCTATGACGCTAGAGTGTTTAAGTGTAGAGTTAGTTCACTGTTAGGGATTAAAATAAGATTTGGTGATGATGTATCAATTACCCTCTAAACTTAAAGCCTCGGCTCTACATTAAGCCATCCTGATTTTTATTTACATCCAGTCAATAGCCAAGAAGCTTGCTACGATTGCGTTCCCTCATTTTAAATTTTAAATAGCTTATGACTGACTTACCGCCCAACCCTCAAAATACTGACAACGCTGCTTTAGATGTCGCACAAGAGTTGTTGCGAAAATTAAGGCAAAAACAAGGTAACTGGGTGGAATGGGGAGTGGCGATCGCCCATCTGCAAAAGGCTGGTTTCAATCCCCAAGATATTTTTGAAGCAACTGGATTTGAGCCGATTCAACAAAATCAGGTGGTTGTTGGCTCCCAAGTATACAACTCTTTAGAAAAAGGTGGGGCATCTGAGTCGACGCGATCGCATTACGCTATGCGCGGCAGTGATGTTTTGTACGAACTGCGGTTACTCAGCCAAGAAGAACGTGCCGCAGCTGCTGAACTGACTTTCCTCCACAAACTCGATGTTGACGAAGCAAGAGAAGTAGCAAAAGCAATTAAAGAGTTCTCCCGTTTCCGCACCTTGCCAGAAGGCTTTTCTGCCCATCCGGGAGATGCTGTTGCCTATCACACATGGAAACTGGCACGCCAAATTACAGATTTGCAAGAGCGATCGCGTCTAATCGCCAAAGGTCTACGCTTCGCTCACTCCCAAACTGCCAGAAAACAAATCGAACAGTTACTCACAGATTTCACTGTTGTTCCCAAACGGCCGGCTCCACTACTGCCCTTTTACCGCCTGGAGTCTGAAGAGGAATTACCCCGGATTGTGCCCGTAGCTGGTGAATTACCACTGACAGCAAATGACTTAAAAGCTGTGCCTTTAGTCACAGAAATTGTCCCTTTTCGCATAGTCAAGTTTACTGGCGAGCAAGCTTGGGTTCCATTACCTGGTTGGCAAGTGCTTTTAAGTGCCGAAGACCCAGTAGTAATTTTGTCCGAGAGCGATCGCCTTCCCAACCAACAACAAAGTCAGCCAGGACAAGTGTTGCTAGTTGTAGATCGCGCCCAACGCCAATGGGATGCTTCCAGCTACTTTATAGTTGATAACTCCGGTGAACTAGATATCCAGTGGTTTGAAACTGAGCCAGAAATTCCCCTGTTGGGACGGATTATTATCATCTTGCGTCCTAAGAAAATTTTGGACGAAGAATTAACCAAAGATTCCTGGCAGATTGACGAATAGTGGTTGGGGAATGGGGATTGGGTATTGGGTATTGGGTATTAGATAAATTGCCCAGTCTCCAGTCCCTATTCCCCTGTCATCATAGAAATATAAGTTTGTTGATTTGGATGGAAAATTTTTAATCACAGATACACACTGATAAACACAGATAATTTTTTATATCTGCGGTTTGGGAATTAGATTCAAAATCTCAAATTTAAATTCTATAATGTCAGACGCTAGTTTTATCGATACAGTGACGCAAGAATCTCTTTACTCTGAATCATCTGCGAAATCACCTGTTTCTAACTTACGGGAAGAGGCAATAACACGCATTCGTAATAGCCTGCGTCCTGGACAACAGCAAATGGCTGACTGGTACTCTGGGCCATTGGCTGTGTCTGCCGTCCCTGGTGCTGGCAAATCCACAGGTATGGCGGCGGCGGCGGCTATTGCGATCGCTCGTCAGTATGAGCGTGCTGCCAAGTCGCGATCGTCCTCCCGTCGCCAATTGGTAGTTGTCACCTTTACTCGCTCTGCGGCTGCCAATATTAAATTAAAAATCCGGGAATATTTAAAGAATTTATCTCTACCTCAGACTGGCTTTGCTGTTTATACCTTGCATGGTCTAGCATTGAACATTGCCAGTCGGCATCCTGATTTAGCCGAGTTGCAGCTAGAAAATGTTACATTAATTACCCCAACTCAAAGTCATCGCTTCATTCGGACAGCCGTAGAACAGTGGATTGCTAGCAACCCAGGACATTATCTCCGCTTACTTGAAGGTAGTCAATTTGACGGTGAAGAAACCGAAAGATTACGCCGCCAATCGGTGCTACGGACAGAAGTATTGCCAGACTTGGCAACTACGGTGATTCATGAAGCCAAAAGTTCTGGTTTATCCCCAGAAGATTTACGAGAATGGAGTAAACAAACCACAGACGCATACGGAATTTTAAGCGTAGCCGCCGGCTTGTATGAGCAATATCAAAACTTAATGCGATCGCGTGACTTTATTGATTACGACGATATGATTTTAGCCGCGCTGCGCGTACTCGATAACGAAAGCGCTCGTCGCATTGAGCAAAACCAAGTTTTCGCCGTCTTTGAAGACGAAGCCCAAGATTCTAGCCCCCTACAGACGAGGTTGTTAGAAATTTTGGCTAGCGGTTCTGAAGCAGGGGAGCAGGGGAGACAAGGAGACAAGGGGACAAGGGGACAAGGGGATAAATCGTTACTAGGAACTCAGCACTCCCCAATCCCCAATCCCCAGTCCCCAATTAACTTGGTACGAGTCGGTGACCCCAACCAAGCGATTAACTCCACCTTTACCCCAGCCGATCCGATTTACTTTCGGCAATTTTGCGAAGAGTGCGATCGCCTCGAACGATTGGCAACAATGGATCAAGCCGGTCGCAGTACCAGAGTGATCATCGAAGCGGCTAACTTTGCACTCGAATGGATAAATAGTTTTTACGGAGTCAAGAGTCAAAAATCGTCCCATCTTCCTATATCTTCACTGCCCTTCCGTCCTCAGAAAATTCATGCTGTTAATACTGGAGACCCTCAACAAGATGCCAACCCAGCACCAGCAGGACGGGGACTAGAACTGTACACTCCCCGTGATATTCATCACACCGTTGAATTACTATCCCAGAGGGTGATTGAGTTATTTGCCCAAGAGCCAATGAAAATTAGTGCAGCTATTTTAGTACGGGAAAACCGCCAAGGACGATGGTTGGCAGAGGAATTGGCTAGCGTATGTAAAGAGCATAAAATTACACTTTATGACGTAGGGGAACGCGATCGCCGTTCTCATGTTCCCCAAGAAATTTTGGCATTATTACAATTTTGCGATCGCCCCCATTCTCCTGATTATCTCAAAGCCGCTCTTGAAGTATTAGTAGAGCGCCAGTTAATTCCTACCCAAGACCTCAACGCCCTTGCTAGTCTACCAGAAGAGTTTTTGTATCCCGGCCCCCTAGCACCACCTCAATCAGAAACAGTACAAAAAGCCTCACACTTGTGTCGCAGTTTACTCCGCGCTCGCTTAGAACTGCCGATTTATCAGCTAATTCCCTTTCTTGCTTTGTCCTTGAATTACGACCAAGCAGAACTAGCAACATCTGATAAATTAACAGAACGAGTAAACCAGCAAATAGCTGGCAATAGTTCAATGGGGGCGATGTTGTCAGCTTTAAGTGAAATCGTCAGTTCCGAACGATTTGAAGCTGTAGAAACAGAAGATTTAGAAGCGCGTTACACCCGTACTGGTCAACTCACTATTATTACCATGCACAAAGCCAAAGGGCTGGATTGGGACTATGTTTTTATTCCCTTTTTGCATGAAAACTTAATTCCTGGTCGATTTTGGGTTCCACCCCAAAGCCAGTTTTTAGGCGACTTTACCTTATCAGAAGTTGCACGCGCCCAAGTACGTGCTGCTCTCCACGGTGAAAGTAGCATACCGGAGGTGACACAAGCTTGGGAACAAGCAAAACACCTAAAAACCGCTGAAGAGTACCGCTTACTCTACGTTGCCATGACACGAGCCAAACGCTTGCTGTGGATGTCGGCGGCGCAAAAAGCCCCTTTCACATGGAGTAAACCAGAGAATTTACAAGAACAAGCGCCTTGCCCAGTTTTTCCAGCATTAAAGCGCCAATTTCCTGAAAGTGTGATTTCTTTAGCAACGATGGTCAAATAAATAATTTCTAATTCTTTGATAGCTGAGGCAAATTAATTTTTGAGTAAGTTTTTTGCGAGATTGCTCCAAGGAATAGGGCGTCAAACCTCTGCTTGATACTATTTTCAAGATAGGTTTATTAGCCATCATTTAATCGGCAGAATCAGCTTGATATGACTGCAAAAGATGCTGACCGTTAAAATGAATCAGATGTGAAGCATCTTCAGCAGCCCAAACATCAGTTTCCCAGGCAATTTCTGTCAGATATTCCACCATAGCTTTACGGCTAAGAAATGTGGTCACCATCACAAGAGGTATTTTTGAACCTTTAAAAAGGCTCTCAAGTTCTTGTTTTCGTTTAGGATCAATCGGCCCATGCGATGTTACAGCTTCAATTAATATTAACCAATTATTCTGTGTAAAATGAATGATCACATCAGGCATTTTACCGTGAGCATCTACAGTAACGCCTAATTCTGCCAATGCCATCTCGTTGAAATGGGCAAACTTCTCATCGGTATCGCCTACATAAAGCAACCTTCCACCAGGCGTAAAGCGGGGTGCAAACTCATTGATAATTTGCTCGACCAGGATATTCTGTCCCCCTGGCGAAAGAGTTTTTACTTCCCCCTCAATCACAACAGGAATACGCGAAATTTTACGCTCTTGAGCATAACGCTTCTTGAGGGTTTCAACAGAAGCAAGATAGGTGCGGATACTTTTTTCCCATTCATCAGAAGCGTAGGTTCGTAATAGTTCAAGCGCACTTTCCTCAATCTGATAAACTGTTTTTGGGCTGTTGATGGGGCGGCTTGGCTTATCTGAATTAGCAACAATCAAGGCAGCATCTAGAAATTGATGTACTGTTTGGCGACGAACCGTTTCCCGTGTGTTAGGCTTATAAGTTTTTCCATAGTGTTGAGCCATAAAATCCATCATCGGTGTGATTCCCATCAAAGGAGAAGCCGCTGATTGCCAAGGATCGG
The DNA here is from genome assembly GCF_059505145.1 of Mojavia sp. Taxonomy (NCBI): domain Bacteria; kingdom Bacillati; phylum Cyanobacteriota; class Cyanophyceae; order Nostocales; family Nostocaceae; genus Mojavia; species Mojavia sp. The sequence continues at coordinate 28,859 of NZ_JCACKA010000035.1, read as the reverse complement.
TCGGCTTTAAATCAAGCAAAGCAAGAAGAGTTAAGGCTGATCGTTCGTTAAGCTGTGCCCGTGGAAAGCCCAACTGAGCCAATATTTGCAGTGCTTCATCAATTCTGAGCTTAACAGCAATTGGGTTTTTGTCAGGTGGATTTGTCATACTCAGTAGTTCTTCTACAAGTTTGTCAATTTCCCGTTGCGAAGGAAACTGCTCTTTTATGTGTTCCCCTAATGAGATTAACTGTTCCAAGTTAGGGTATTTCAAGTTCCGCAAATCGGTCGCATTTACCTGAGTATGTCCATTAAATAACCGAAAAAATGAATCAACCAAGGTGGAATTCAAATAAACTGCAAGACCGCGAGCCAAAGCCAGTTCAAGTCCACGCCCATCTTTGTGAAAGTAATTTAAGTGATTTTCAAAGCCAACATAAGCACAATCAAAATGGTTAGCATTGTAAACAACAGCAACAATCCGCCTTTTCTCTTCTTTAGATGAGAATCGTTTACATAAAACGTAATGTTCATTTGGTATAACAAGAGTTGCCGTTTCTTTTACATGGACTAAAGCTTGAGGCTTTTTTGTTATTGTTGGATATTCCACATATCCGTTAGAAAAATTCGCTGGGTAAATTAAAGGAACTGTGTTGTTTTCTGAATTTTCTCTTAGGTACTTTCTTGCACGGAAATCGACCACTCGCCCAGTTGAAACTGTCAGCCCCAGACGTTTTAAAGTGCATGATAATAGAGCCATTTGCTGGACAATTTGCTGGCTGAAATTATCTGGAAGAATATGGATGAATTGCTCTGAATCATGAGGATGAATTAAGTCTGTATACAATACAGAGTTAGACAAGATAAATTCATCATTCACACCAGAACTGCTGCTGATTAGTACAGTATCAGGCTTTTGGGTTTGTTTCTTAGCGTGGATAATTACTGTTTCCTGTAGAACATCATCGTCTCGAAATGCCTCTTGCCGCGACTCAAAAAGATATAATTGCTGCAAAGCCATCATCTCCAAAAACATCTTTCGGAAGTCACGAAAATAAGGGCCATTACAGAAACTGCGTGGGGTAATCGCTACAAACTCCCCTCCTGGTTTCAGCAGTTGTGCTGTAGCAGCCATAAAGCCGGGATACAGATTGCTAGTTTCCAAACCTATAGAACGCAGCAAACCACGAACTTTAGAATTAGCGTTGATTTTTAAGTAAGGTGGATTGAGTATGGCATGGGTAAAACCTTGGCTTTTTGGTTTATCAAACAAATTAGGCTGAAGAAACCTAGCTGCATCCTCGATGAAGTCAGTTTCTCGGATTTCATAATTAAAAGAAATACCAGCGTTTTGGCATTCCCTCTCACATAGTTTTAAAGTTTGGTATAAATATCCGCTAAGGATAGGGTCAATTTCATACGCCACAATATGTAAATGTGACGTGCGTTTTTGATGTTGGCATACCTGTGCTACAAAAGCGGCCAATAGTGAACCTATTCCGGCTCCAGCATCAAGCAGAAATATTTCAGGCAAATCTAGCCGTTCAAACATTCCTGCCATCAATTTTGCCACTGGAGCAGATGTTAAAAACTGACCCATTGACCCTTTGTTATCTTTTGCCAGCTTTAGGCTTGCCATACCCCGCAGGAGATCTACTTCTGCAAGCAAGTTTCTACCCCATAGTTCTGCTAGGCTGCTCAAACCTAAATTACTGGTATGGTCTGCTACCAATGCTCTACTGCTTGCTGGGATAATCACGATGAATTTTCTTAAATGCGATCAAGTTTATAAGATTTATAGGTCATATAAGACCCTATCTTAATGCAGAGTAAAATTTTTCTGTAAATTGATGTAGACGGCTTGTTGTCAGATATTACTTTTCCCTTTGTGATTGCCATACGAGCATCCAATTAGATTTGTCAAACTCAAAGAAAATCAATTTTTTGGAAACTCGATTGAAAGTGCAACGTCAAATTAAATATCCAGTGTAAGGATAAACATCTTACTAGCTATATTACTTGGTCAATTTTCAAGGTAAAAGAACATGAAATCTATTCGGGAACTATCTCCTCAAGGCGTTTTATTAATGCTTGCCTTAACAAGTATTTTATCTTATGGCATTGGCATTACTGGTAAAAATACTGCTGTTGCTGTTCCTCGTGCAGAATCGACACAATTATCCCAAAGCGCCCAAAATCGGCCTAATAGACTTCCGAAATCTGTTGCTAGAGCCATATTGCGTGATGCTTCAAAACGTTCTGGTGTGGCAATTCGTAATTTAGAAATTACTCAGTTTTCACCTAAGACTTTTGGAAATCCCTGCATTTTTCAGTTTGGGGAAGTTTGTACTAGGGAATATAACCCTATTCAAGGTTGGGAAGTTGTTGTCAATGTTCAGAAGGAAACTTGGACTTATCATGCCAATAAATCTGGCTCCCAAATTGTTTTAGATCCGAAAATTAATGCATCGGTAGATAATAAATTGCCAAAGGCGATCGCAGATAAAGTTTTAGGTGATGCATCCCAGCGTTCTGGAGTCAAAACCGCTGATTTAAAAATCACTCAAGCTACATTCAAAACCTTTGGCAATGAGTGCCATTTCAATTTTGGCGAAGTCTGTGCGGAGATTTATCAACCCGTTGAAGGCTGGGAAGTAATTGTTCAGGTGAAGGAGCAATCTTGGACTTATCATGTCAATAAATCTGGCTCTCAAATCGTTTTAGATCCGAAAGTAAGTGCAACCACTAAAAGCTAAATTGTGACTGGCTTTGATTTAGCCAAATTTCCAGGCACTATCAGGCACTATAGAGAGATACTTATTAGTTGCCCTTATGGTGTTGTTACTTTGCGCTCTTTGGAGTTCGTGCAATCCGATTCGCTTAGTATATAATGATGGATTGTGTCGATCAAAGCCAGACCATGCCTAAACTAAAGACCCGTAAAGCCGCGGCGAAGCGATTCCGTGCTACCGGCACAGGTAAAATCGTGCGCCGCAAAGCTTTCAAGAACCACCTTCTAGAACACAAAACTTCTAACAAAAAGCGCAGCTTGTCCAAGACTACACTTGTACATGAACGCGATGAAGAAAATGTGCGTTTAATGCTTCCCTATTTGTAAGTCCTTCAGGAATATTAAGTTATGACACGGGTAAAACGCGGTAACGTAGCTCGTAAACGCCGCAATAAAATTCTCAAACTAGCTAAAGGTTTTCGCGGTTCCCACTCAACTTTGTTTAGAACCGCTAATCAACAAGTGATGAAGGCACTGCGGAGTGCCTACCGCGATCGCAAAAAGAAAAAGCGCGATTTCCGTCGCCTCTGGATCACCCGCATCAACGCCGCTTCACGGCAACATGGTTTGAGTTACAGCCAACTGATCGGCAACCTCAAAAAAGCCAATATCCAACTCAATCGCAAAATGTTGGCACAATTGGCAGTCCTCGATCCAGCTAGCTTTAGCAAAGTCGCTGAACTGGCCAGCCAAGCTAAGGGATAAAGGTGTTAACGGATGAATAACGGATGTAACAGATTCTCATCTCCAGGATGAAGTATGAAGTATGAAGGCTGAAGTATATCCCACAGATGAATCTGGGGGCTGGAAAAAGGACACCTCGTTGCACACAATGCGTATTTCGCAACAATTCCTTTTTTCATCCTTTATCCTTTATCCTTTATCCTTTGTTCGGTTACATCTGATATTATCCGCTACCATATTTTTGATTTTCTGCTTTTCCTTCCTGGGGATGGGACGAATTGCATCTGCCGCCCAAATGCCGGAAATTCAGCGGCGAGGCTATTTAACTATTGCCGTCAAAGACAACTTGCGTCCCTTGGGATTTAGAGATGCCAATGGTAATTTGCAAGGCTTGGAAATTGACTTGGCACAGCGTTTGGCAGTTGATTTGTTAGGTAAGCCAGATGCTGTCAAGTTGCAGCCAGTAGCTAACCGCGATCGCTTATCTGTAGTCTTAAACCATAAAGTTGATTTTGCCATTGCGAGGGTAACAGCCACTAAATCACGTTCTCGCTTGGTGAGCTTCAGTGTTCCTTACTACTATGATGGCAGTTTTTTAGTTGTAAAAGATACTTCAGTGAGGCAGTTGAGCGATTTGGCAACACGAAAAATCGCCGTACTGAATAACTCCAGCACAATTGCTGATGCCCGGTACTATGTGCCAAATGCCGAGTTAGTAGGAGTGAATTCCTATGAAGAAGCACGACAGCAAATAGAAAGCAATGCCATAGTAGCCTTTGGCGCAGATGCTAGCGTCCTGAGTGGTTGGGTGCAACAATATCCTCAATATCGGCTACTACCAATCAAGCTATCAACAGAACCCTTGTCTGTAGCTATGCCCAAGGGATTGCAGTACGATGATTTAAGACGACAGGTAAATGAAGCGATCGCTAGTTACATAGCTGAAGGTTGGCTAAAGCAACGCGCTCAATATTGGGGTTTACCTTAATTCAGTGCTGAGTTAAGAATAAGAATTTCTCTCCTAGTTCCCTTGTCTCCTCAGCCCTCTGCCCCCTTTGCGACTGATAATAATTAAGAAGACTCTTTATAATTCCCTATTTCAAGACAATGGATAACAGTCTAGCGGTTGTTTATCTCTCTATTATGGTAGGTCTGCTCACATTTGCAGTTGTGAGTGTTTTCCGCCAAATTTTCAAAACTCGTAGGCTTGAAAGTTCGCTGTCACGGCTGCGAAACAAGTTGAGTAAAGACAAAGGTACGGCTCAGGAATATTACGAGTTAGCTAGTATTTATTCGGAAAAAAAGGTGTATTCCCAAGCAATTACGCTGTTTCAAAAAGCTCTAAAAGCTGCCGAAGAAGAGGGAGAAAAAGCGATCGCTCCTATTTACAATGGTCTGGGTTATGCTTACTTTGCCCAAGAGCAGTATGATTTAGCAATTCGTCAATACAAAGAAGCCCTCAAGAATAAACCTGACTATGTAACAGCGTTCAATAATCTTGGTCATGCTTATGAGCGCAAAAAATTAAATGCACAGGCACTGCAAGCTTACGAAGAAGCACTAAAATTTGCTCCTAATAATACTACTGCCAAACGCCGTGCTGAATCTTTACGACGCTTAGTTTCTGCGTAATAGCTGATACCGTTAGCAAATTATTTTGAAGTTAGCCTCTAATCTATCGGTTTTCTATCACAATCTTGGAAATAGATAACTATACATTGCTGTAAATATGTTAAGGATGATTAAGAGGCTACGGTTTTTTGGTTTAGCTATTGCCATTGTTATTTTCATTTCTGGCTCTCTAGGTTTAATGGGAATTTTATCGGCTCAACAGCCTTCTATTTCCCATGCTCTGACTGCGTTAACATCCGCAGAAATTAGAACAGCTGTTGAGGTAATTAAGACACAGAAAACTCTGAGTAAAATGGCTGTGTTTCCCTTAATTACCTTGCAAGAGCCAGATAAAACTGAAGTCATAAATTTTATAAATGGTAAAATTTATCAGCGACAAGCTTTCTTGGTACTGTATGAGCGGCCGCAAAATAAAACCTATGAAGGTGTCGTTGATTTAAAAACGAAAACCTTAAGTTCTTGGAAACAAATACCCAATGTCCAACCTGCAATTATCAATCCAGAATATGAATTGGCCGCGCAGGTAGTCAAATCAAATTCCCAATGGCAAGCAGCAATGCAAAAACGGGGAATTAGAGATTTTGATCAAGTTAAAATTAATTGCTGGGCAGCAGGAATTTTAAGTAATGAGGAAACTGCTACAGGTAAGCGTCTTTGTCGAGCATTATCTTATTATAAAGGCGCAGGCTGGAACTACTTTGGCAGTCCAATTGAGGGTGTGATTGCCACCGTCAATTTGAACACAGGTAAACTTGACAGTTTTGTAGACAACGGCATAGTTCCTTTCTCCAAGCAAAACTGGAACTATGATGTGCAGTCTCTGGGTAAATTACTTGTACCTCCCAAAGCTTTGAAGATTTTGCAACCTCAAGGTGTCAGTTTCCGAATCAACGGTAATGCAATTAGCTGGCAAGGTTGGAATTTCCGCTACCTCATGCACTCAACCAGGACAAGGATTACCTAAATATATTGCCGATGATGAGCAGTTAACTGATCAAGATATCGTACTGTGGTACACAATGGGCGTTACTCATATTCCACGACCAGAAGATTGGCCTGTGATGCCAACGCACCGAGTTGGGTTTAAGTTAGTTCCCAGAGGTTTCTTTAGCCGCAATCCTGCAATTAATTTGCCTGAGTCAATACCTGTGAATAATCCCAGGAAAACTTAAATACTTTTTACTCGTTACCAGACTCACCCTGGTAACGCATTCCGCAAAATTTGGTATTAGGAAGGCTATTTATAAATTTTGTGTTATTAGTTCAGCAAGTAATCCACTGGCAAGCATTGTGAGATTTAAGGTGTAATCGATATATCTAAAAGTTTATTCTAAAGTGCGTAAACTGGAATTTATTTGCCAATAAACAAAATAGTTCTAGATAGTTATAAGGTCTGTTAGCGTATTTTGAAAATATTAGAAAAACTCATTTTATTATTACAATTTAAATATGTTTTAAAAATAAAATTAAAATTTATATAAATCTTTCTTGCTGCCTAATAGTTCATAACTAATAACTCATTTATTAAGTTTCGTTTTAATGCATTACTGTTTATATTCCTTGTAGCTTTTACCCTCTCTATGCGATAACCAGCATAAGCATCTTCAAAAAAATTATCGTTAATATTTTCATTTTTAGGGTCGGAATTACTTAGCATGAGTAATGCGCCTTTATTGTCTAGTTTTTTAAAAAAATCTCGCAACCTCAATTGGTCGGAATCATTAAATGACTGCTGGGAATAGGATGTAAAATTAGCTGTGTTACTAATTGGTCTATAGGGTGGATCAAAGTAAACTAATGTTTGATTAGTTACAAAATTTTCACAACTAATAAAATCTCCGTGATAAATTTGAGTTTTTTGGAGAATTTTAGCAACTGCTATTAAGTTTTCTGGGTCACAAATACACGGTTTTTTATATTTACCTACTGGAACATTAAAATCACCTTTAGAATTCACCCGAAAAAGCCCATTAAAACAAGTTTTGTTCAAAAAAATAATATGGGCAGTTCTTTCTACCCATTCAAAATCATATTTATGCAAATTAATGTGTTTTTTTCTAGCATTAAAATGTGTCCTAATTTGATAAAAATATTTGCTTCTTTCAGTTTCATCAAAAGACAAATATTTCATTTCAATTTGAGATAACAGTTTGATTACATCATCTACATTTTGTTGAATTGTCTTGTATGCTATTACTAATTCAATATTTATATCAAAAATAAATAATTCTTCAATAGTCTCATATTTATGTGCTATGTAGAAGAATAATGCACCACCTCCTATAAAAGGTTCTATGTAAGTTTTGATTGAGCCTTTTAACAATTCATTGGGGAGAAAATTATTTATTTGCTCGATTAACTGGCTTTTTCCGCCAGCCCATTTCAAAAAAGGTTTTGGGATTATTGTCAGCGTTGGGACAGTTAGATGCATTGGTTTATCCTGCACAGATATACCAGATTCCTTAAATATAGTTCATGTGTACCAAAAGTTTGTTCAGGATAGCACAAATCATGGTAGAAGCACAATTAAAGATATGTGCCAACCCCATAACATCGGCACTCGCCCCTACACCAACTTTTCTGAGAAACTATTCTAAGTAGTGTGATCGCATGGTCTGAAGAAGCGATCGCTTAACATTACTCACTAGGTAGATTATCAGGGTCAATGCCGAGCGAGCGTAGATACTGCGCTAATTGTTCAGCACGTAGTCGTTCTTGTTCAGCGCGTTGTCGTTCTTGTTCAGCACGCAGTCGTTCTTGCTGTGCTTGTTCTTCTGGGGTCAAATAGCGATCGCCCTGTTTGTCATACCATGACAATAACTCTTGGGGAATGCCGGCAACTATACCCTGATATCTGCCAATCCCTAAACCTATTTCGTTCATCCAGTAGGGTTCACCTATCTGCAATTGATACTCACCATCCACCAACTTGTACACTTCAAACGGTTGATGTTGGTCGCGTCGCCAAAATTCTGGATTATAAATCACATAGTACAACACGCCCAGTTTGGTGTAAATGTCCATCTTTTCATTGTATTCACCCCCTGGTGTGTGCGATACCATTTCTAATGTGAAGATGGGAACTACGCCGTTTTCTTCCCAAACTGCGTAACTTTTGCGTGATTTACCACCTTTTTTCCGTTCTACTCCCACACTCAAAAACGCATCTGGCACTACTGGCACTCTGGGATTTATACCTGTAGTATGATACACTCCCATATCTACCCCAAAGTACCAATCCATCCGTGTAGCCCAGATCGAGTTAAGTAAAAACAGGAGAATATTGGGCAACAGATTTTGCTCCTCGTTATCCACGGGCGTATCGTCACTACAAGGCAACTCGTCTGTGCTTGGTAACGCATTTTTGAGATTGTTTGACAGCATAGTCTTTATCTCACGGGCGTTGAGTTTTTTAATTATAGGCTAGAGGCGCTAAGAGACCTGACACGGTTAAGACCTGGGCGATCTGGTGATTCAGCTAATTCTTTGATATCAAAATTTGCGGTTTCCAGATCCCCGACTTCTTTGAGTAAATTTTGCTGAAAATAAAGATTTATGTCACTTAAACAACATTAATGTTGTTTAATTAAGCGCTAGATCCCAGATGGTCAAAAGGTTTGAGCGATCGCACCCGACTAGAAACTTAACAATTTCCCCATTTTATAAGGACTACAAGTTTTGAGAGAATCAGACAACGATTAGAAATTCAGCAATCATAGTCCACTCATATTGGACTGCGTATTATTTCAGATTAAAAGGGAGAACACAGTCATGAAATTGGCTTACTGGATGTATGCAGGGCCTGCCCACATAGGTACACTGCGAATCGCCAGTTCTTTTAAGAATGTCCATGCCATCATGCACGCCCCACTTGGCGATGACTACTTTAACGTCATGCGCTCGATGCTATCAAGGGAAAGGAACTTCACTCCGGTAACAACCAGTGTTGTCGATCGCAACGTTTTAGCACGTGGTTCCCAAGAAAAGGTGGTAGACAATATCACCCGCAAAGATGCCGAGGAACACCCGGATTTGATTGTTTTAACTCCCACCTGTACTTCTAGTATTCTGCAAGAAGATTTGCACAACTTTGTAGAACGGGCGCAACTAGAAGCTAAAGGTGACGTAATGCTGGCGGATGTCAACCACTACCGCTACAACGAACTGCAAGCAGCTGATCGCACCCTGCATCAAATCGTGCAATTTTACATTGAGAAAGCCCGTAAAAAAGGCGAACTCCCAGAAGGCAAAACTGCAAAACCCTCCGTCAACATCATCGGTATTTCTACCCTTGGGTTCCACAACCAGCACGACTGCACCGAACTGAAAAAGTTGATGGGTGAGTTAGGAATTGAGGTAAATACCGTCATTCCTGAAGGCGCTTCTGTTAACGATTTGAAGAAGATGCCGCAAGCTTGGTTTAACCTAGTACCTTACCGCGAACTCGGCTTACAGACAGCTCGTTACCTAGAAGCAGAATTTGGCACTCCTATTGTAGATATCACCCCGATGGGTGTGGTGGAAACTGCCCGTTGTATCCGCAAGATTCAGCAGGTAATTAACGCCCAAGGTGCTGATGTTGACTACGAAGACTTCATCAACGAGCAAACATTGTATGTATCTCAAGCTGCTTGGTTCTCCCGTTCTATTGACTGTCAGAACTTGACAGGTAAGAAAGCTGTGGTGTTTGGTGACAACACCCACGCCGCCGCACTCACCAAAATTCTGTCACGGGAAATGGGTATTCACGTTGTTTGGGCTGGGACTTACTGCAAATATGATGCAGACTGGTTCCGCGAACAAGTGAGCGAGTATTGCGATGAAGTATTAATCACCGACGATCATGGTGCAATTGGGGATGCGATCGCCCGCGTCGAACCTTCAGCCATCTTCGGTACGCAAATGGAACGCCACGTTGGTAAGCGCTTGGATATTCCCTGCGGTGTTATTGCTGCACCCATCCATGTGCAAAACTTCCCCATTGGTTACAAACCATTCTTGGGTTACGAAGGTACAAATCAGATTACAGATTTAATCTACAATTCCTTCACTTTAGGAATGGAAGATCACCTCTTAGAAATCTTCGGTGGACACGATACCAAAGAAGTAATTACCAAAGGAATTTCTGCTGATTCTGACCTCAGTTGGACAAAAGATGGACAAGCAGAATTGAACAAAATTCCGGGATTTGTTCGCGGTAAAGTCAAGCGCAACACCGAGAAATTTGCTCGCGATCGCGGCTTTAAGGAAATCAACGCTGAAGTGTTGTACGCTGCTAAGGAAGCTGTTGGCGCTTAGTTTTTCAGCAAGTAAATAAAATTTATTAGGGAGCTAAGAGCAATCTTGACTCCCTATTTTTATAATGTTAAAACCGAGAGGTAATTATTTATTATAATTTTTTAGTAAAAATATGATTCAATTAGTTGTAATTTTAATATTATTACTTTATTTATATTTTTTATTTAATACTATTTCTTTAGTAATTCAAATTATTTAGAATTTATTGCTCGGTCTATTTCAAGTTATTTTTCCATTTTTCTCATCACCTATATCATGGTTTTTGAAAGCATTGACTTCTGAGAGTGGCTTCGATTTAGCAATTTCATGGACTATAATGTTGTTTTTTGTATTTACAATTTTACTATGCCTTTATTCTTGTATTGACGAATTTATGTTGAAGAAAATAAGAATTACTAAAATAAAATATAGTAATATAATAAATACCAAAAATATTGCATTTTTATATATTTTAAAAAATCGCATTTTCCAAAGCACTGAATTATCCAAGCAAGAAGTAAGAATTAACTTTTTACTAATAATTTAGAGTTGCTATATTTTCCAATACAAAGGTATCTACATAAGATGCTTTTGCTTCTTACTGTTATTAACTCAAAATCTGCGCTAAATCCAGCACAAACCCTGGTAGTACATCCTCTCCTGACAAGCTAGTAGGGGATTGTAAAACCTCAACTTCTCGTCCTATACGATAAATTTCTACCCGTTGGTTTTGGGGGTCAATCAGCCAACCTAAACGCACACCATTGGCAATATACTCCTGCATTTTGCGTTGCAGTATCTCTAGGCTGTCTGTAGCCGAACGTAATTCTGCCACAAAATCCGGAGCCATCGGTAAAAATTTAGCTGGATCTGGGTTCAACGCCGTTAATCGTTCCCGGTTTACCCAAGATGCATCAGGCGATCGATTCGCACCATTAGGGAGTTTGAAACCTGTTGAAGAGTCAAAAGTTAGCCCTGTACCATCAGCATCAGCCCAATTACCTAAGCGCTGCGTCAGTCGGCTATTCCGATTTCCACTTTCCCATCCTGTTGGTGGCATAATAATTAGTTCTCCCTCAGCCGTCAACTCAAGACGCAAATCTCGATTATTTTGACAGATTTGGAAGAACTGCTCATCTGTTAGCTCGATGGTAGGGTGTAGGTTAAGAATTAGGGCATTCATACTTAGACTCTCAATCTTGCTAAGTGTAGCCTAGCATTACATCTTTCAAGAAACACAAATTACCGATACAGTTACTTAATTTCCAAATATGGGAATCTGAATGATAAACTTCTGTTAAGTCATAACCTGGAATTACCGAAGTTAATACCATCATTTCTCCTTTTCCTAAAGTTGAGTGCTCACTTCATATATTTCTCAATTGGAAAGGCAGATTCTAATAATTTACATTCATTTATAGAATAAATAATCTTTGCTAAGTGATGTGCAACATCAAGAAACTTGCAGGCGATCGCGGCATCGAACATATCACAACTGAAGTGCTTATGCTGCGAGGAAGCTGTTAGGGCGTGTAGAGTTTAGTTCATAAAACTTAATAGTAAAAATTAATATTTATGCTCTGTTACTCACTTTTTTGTTATTAGCTGTGTTATTGTATACAGCTAATATCTAAAATTTTGATATACATTTTTGAGAAAAAAATAGCTGTGGATGTAAATGAATTCATATCATCTCTACAAGAGATTAAAGATGATGCTGCTGTGATAGATCTATGCAGGAAAAAAGTTTTACATGGCACTCCCTACATCTTTGAGGGACAAGAAGATAAATACTACGAATTTAGAAAGAGGATATCTGAAAAATTTGATATCGCTTTTCATGAAGTTTTCATAACAGGCTCCGCAAAATTGGGATTTAGTCCACGTAAGAGAAAAATTTTTGATTATGACTCCGACATTGATGTTGCGATAGTATCGCAAAATTTATATGACAGAATTATTGATATTATTTGCATTTATCAGATGGAACTAAGAAGAGCAAGAAGAAAAGTCACATACGATGAGTTGAAAATGTATCATTCTTTTCTTGAATACACAGCAATTGGATGGATTAGACCTGACAAGCTTCCAATTTCATTTAAGGTTAACGAGTTAAAGGATGAATGGTTTGATTTTTTTAAATCTATTTCTTACGGAAAATCAGAAGTTGGTGACTATAAAGTAACTGCTGGTATATTCAAAACTTACCAACATTTTGAGATGTATACAGTAAGTGGTTTTAGAGACCTTAAAAAATCTTTAGAAATTGGTGTATAACATGGCGAATCAAATTAAACCATCAGTGACTAATCCTACTATTGCTGATATCTACCAGAATATTGAAGGAGGAAAATTTATATTGAGGCCTGACTTTCAGCGAAAGTTTGTGTGGACTCATGACCACCAAGAGGAATTTATAGATACTATTTTAAAAGGATATCCTTTCCCTGAAATTTATGTTTGCCAAGGTGATATTGATACTAAAAAGCTGCGTACAACACAGCACGTTATTGATGGGCAACAAAGACTAACTACAATAAAACGATATATTGATCATGAGTATGATAACGATAAGCCTTTAAGTAAAATCCCTAAGTTTGAAGATTTAACAGAAGAAAAAAGAGAAGAGTTTCTTTCATATCAAATTGTTGTAAGAGATATAGGCAAAGTATCAGAAGAAACTATCAGAGAAATCTTTCGCAGAATTAATTTGACAGAGTTTAAACTAGACGATATAGAAATACATAATGCTATATATAGCGGCTATTTCATCAAAACGGGCAAAAGTATTCTAGAAAATATTTCTTTACAAGAATACGGGGTTTTTCATGAATCTGAGTTTACTAGAATGGCTGATTTATATTTTATATTATTAGTAATGGCAACTATTGAAAATGGTGGATACTTTCCTCAAGATAAAGAAGTTGAAAATTATATCGCTCAATACAATGATGAATACCCCAATAAGGATCATATGAAGGCTCTGCTCATAAAGACTTTTGCTACAATTAGTGACATGGCTTTACCGTCTGATTCAATTTGGTTTAGAAAGTCTAATTTCTTTACACTTGTTGTGGAGTTAGCAAAGCACATAAATCAGATACCAGAAAATATTGCTGAACGTCTAAAAAATCTGGAATTACTGCTATTAGAGAATAGAAGCAAGCCTGATAATAAGTATGGAAAATATTATTCATATATGTACGCAGGAACTACTAATAGAAAGGGGAGAGTGGTAAGAGCAGAGGTGTTTAATGAGCATATTTTCGCCTAAAATATATATATTAACCTCTAAGATAGTTGAATATTTTATAATTTTATAACATTACAACTTACATACTTAGGTTTTTAGCATGATCTCTCACTATCGCCATAGGCTATGATGCCATTTTGGATAAGCCAGAGTGAAAGCAGTCCGTAGCACTTGTAGTCTATTCACAGCAAGGCGATAATTGACGCTGTTGTTTTGGCACAAAGGTGGGGACATTTATGAGACAGGACTTCAAAGAACTAGCTGAACTATACAAAAACGCGCTTCTCAACGATGTACTCCCCTTTTGGGAAAAACACTCGATTGATTGGGAACAAGGAGGGTATTTCACCTGCCTCGATCGCCAGGGTAAAGTGTATGACACAGACAAATTTATCTGGCTGCAAAACCGCCAAGTGTGGACATTTTCCATGCTTTGCAACCAGCTAGAGAAACGCGACAATTGGCTGAAAATTGCTACCAATGGTGCTAATTTTCTCTCCCAACATGGCAGAGATGGCGATGGAAACTGGTACTTTAGCCTAACTCGTGAAGGTGAGCCACTGATTCAGCCTTACAATATCTTTTCTGATTGCTTTGCAGCGATGGCTTTTAGCCAATACGCCCTCGCCGGTGGTGAAGATTGGGCTAGGGATGTGGCTATGCAAGCTTACAACAACGTTTTGCGCCGCAAGGATAACCCAAAAGGCAAATATACTAAGTCATATCCAGGTACACGACCGATGAAATCTTTGGCTGTACCGATGATTTTAGCCAACCTGACTCTAGAAATGGAATGGTTGCTATCTAGCGAAACTTTGGAAGAAGTTTTGAATGCAACAGTTCAGGAAGTGATGAGTGATTTTCTCGACCAGGAACGGGGGCTGATGTACGAAAATGTTGCTCCCGACGGTTCCCACATTAATAGTTTTGAAGGACGTTTAATTAACCCAGGCCATGGTATCGAAGCGATGTGGTTCATTATGGATATAGCCCGCCGTCGCAACGATACGAAAATCATTAAACAAGCTGTTGATGTGGTGCTAAATATCCTGAATTTTGCTTGGGATAATGAATACGGCGGATTGTATTATTTCATGGATGCAGAAGGTCATCCTCCCCAACAGTTGGAATGGGATCAAAAACTGTGGTGGGTTCACTTAGAAACTTTGGTTGCATTAGCAATGGGTTATCGTCTAACGGGACGTGAGGCGTGTTGGGAATGGTATCAAAAAATGCACGATTACGCCTGGAAACACTTTGCTGATCCAGAATATGGTGAGTGGTTTGGCTACCTCAATCGTCGCGGGGGAGTTTTGCTAAATCTCAAAGGCGGCAAATGGAAAGGATGTTTTCATGTACCGCGTGCGCTGTATCTGTGTTGGCAACAGTTTGAAGCATTGAGTGTAAAGTAATTTAATTTTTGATAGGGTACAAATGGAATCAGTCTTATTAGATGGACATCCTATGAATGTTGTGACACCTAAGCGATTCACCATTGATGAATATCATCGGTTGATTGAACTCGGATTTTTGCAAGAGGGCGATCGCATTGAATTAATTAGGGGAGAACTAATTCAAATGGTGGCAAAAGGAACACTTCATACAGTCTGCGGTTCTATCTTGTGCCGCCAACTGGATCGGCTCTTAAGCGATTCTTCTTCAAAGCTACTTCGTGAAAGCGCAGTCATTCGTGGACAAGATCCTATTACCCTACCCAATCAAAGTGAGCCTGAGCCGGATGTCGTCATTGCACGTGGAAAAGATGAAGATTATCTAGCGCATCATCCCTATCCCGAAGATATCTTTTTGGTTATCGAAATTTCGGACACAACCTTAAATTACGATCAAACCACCAAACTAAAAATTTACGCAGAAGCCGGAATTTATGATTATTGGATTGTCAACTTGATTGCTCATCAATTAGAAGCTTACAGCCAGCCTTATCAAAATGCTCAAGGTGAATTTAACTACCTTAGCAAGCAGATTTATTTACCGAATCAGTCAGTTGTGATTCCTAGATTTGAAGATGTCTTATTAAACTTAAGCAAGATTTTTCCTGAGGTTAGATGAATAATTAATTGTAGAGATATTAGAGTAGGTTTTCCAGAAGGTGAGCCTGTAACTCTTGAATGTGAAGGTATGATTGGTAGCTTAACTCCTATCATTAAGCTCAAGGGAGGACAAGTAAGACCTGGCTTAAGTGGTTCTCCTCTCTTGAACCAGCGTACTGGTAAAGTTTGCGGCGTAATAAAATTTACTCGTAACCGCAACTCGGATTTGGGCGGTGGAGCTATTCCGATTGATGTTGTTTTTAAATATTATCCTAAAGTAATTATTGCTCACTCTGATTTTCATCAACAAGATAAACGATGGGATCGTACACAATCAGTGATCCTCACACGCTGTTTAACTTGATTTTAAATCAGTAACGTGTGCAAGAAATCCTTGGCTACATCGTGATGCGAATTTGAAAAAAGAATGTGATACATACAAACCTGGAAACCCAGATGAAATCAGGCTTTCTTAATGAGCGAATTTTGAATTGGTACGAGATGTTGCTTGCTCACCACATTCGCAACACTTTTACACAGACCTAATGTTAAAACTTAAGCTACGATATCCCCTATCGCTTTCGGGCAATTACGTGGGGAGTAGTATAGGTCAAATTATGAAAACGACAGAGAATATCAAAACACAGGGTACGGATAATCTAATTACTATTGCCGAGCAATTCACGCTTCAAGGTAAGGTTATCAGTGTTAAAGCATTTGGTAGTGGCAATATTAATGACACCTTTCTAGTTACTTTAGATTCTCCGAGGGAACAGTATTTTGTTCTGCAACGCATTAATACGCAGGTGTTCCGTCAGCCTCAACTGATTATGCAGAATATGTGTATATATACAGAGCATGTTCGCAAACGGTTACAACATACTCCCCTCAACCGTCGTTGGGAAGTACCCCGCGTACTGTTAACCAAGGATATTCAAGACCACTGGAGGGATGCAAATGGTTCGTTCTGGCGGGCAATTAGCTTTATTCAAGGTTCGCAATCCTTCGACACGATGCAGAATCAGGAATACGCCAAAGAAATCGGCTATGCTCTGGGTATGTTCCACAATCTGATCAGCGATTTACCGCCAGAAAAACTCGCTGATACTTTGGAAGGGTTCCACATTACGCCGCGCTACCTTCAGTATTATGAGGAAGTTTCGGCGAAAACTCATGTACAGAAATCCCCGGAAGTCAATTATTGCTTACAGTTTGTTAGCGATCGCAAAATATTTGCACACATCCTGGAAAATGCCAAAGTTACAGGTAGATTGCCCCTACGCCTGATGCACGGCGACCCCAAAATTAATAATGTTATGTTTGATACTGCCACCCAGCAAGCAGTGAGTGTAATCGACCTCGACACTGTTAAACCTGGTTTAGTACATTACGACATTGGCGACTGTTTGCGATCGGGTTGTAATCCCGTCGGCGAAGAAACTGAGCAGTGGGAAAGTGTTCATTTCGATACTGAACTTTGCCAAGGAATTCTCCAAGGCTATCTCTCGGTAGCAAAGGAATTTCTTACCGAGAATGACTATATTTATATGTACGACGCTATCCGTTTAATTGCGTTTGAGTTGGGATTGAGATTTTTTGCTGACTATTTAGCAGGTAATGTTTACTTCAAAGTCAAGTACCCAGAACACAACCTTGCTAGGGCGTTAGTTCAATTTAAGCTTACCGAAAGCATTGAATCCCAAGAAAAAACAATTCGCGCCATCATTCGGGATATGAAATGAACGAAAAGACTTTTTCCTTGCAACCATTCTCCTCTACTGAGCAATTACCTGATGTGAAAATCACAGGTAATATCATCACAGATGTGAATAAACTTGCGGTTCATTACACGCTGCTGGGTGACATCAAAGAAGTTGCGATCGCTTCACCCTCAGAAATACCAGCACGAAAGCACGAACTATGGCAAGATACCTGCTTTGAGTTCTTTCTTGGCATCAAGGATTCTCAACGTTATTGGGAATTTAATCTCTCCCCCGCCGGACACTGGAATGTCTATCGCTTTGATGGTTATCGTCAAGGAATGCAAGAGGAAGCAGGCTTTACCATACTTCCATTTAGCGTCCAGCATCTATCGGACAGTTTAAAACTGGCTGTGGATGTGGATTTAAATAAAATTGTTCCCGCACAACAAACCCTAGAAGTTGCCATTACCACTGTCATCAAAAATCAAGGCGGTGAGCTGAGTTATTGGGCATTGACTCATCGCGGTGCTGAAGCTGATTTTCATCGACGAGATAGTTTCATCATCGTACTGTGAGAAATGCGCCATCACTTAAAAGGCGATCGCTCTCAATCACCACACTTCAGCTTGTGGATTGTTTCACTACTGTTAAACCTGGCTTTCTGGCTGTTGTTGAGACTACTACCTGCTGAAGCTACCTACACCCTGCGCGGCTTCTGGAGTGTATTATTCTTGCCTTGCCTGGGGTTGCTGACATTGGTAATTTCTTGGTGGGCGATCAAGAAATTGCCAACTACATCCTTGTCCCAATGCTGGCAAAGGCTGATTTGTTTACTACACTTTTTTAGTTTGCTGTTTTTGTGGCTTTACCTGATGGGTTTTTTACTAGGAATCTTAGCTGGATTCATAAGTCCCGATCTGATGACAGAATATGTTTCTCCCAGCGGACAGCGCTCAATCACTATTGTCCGTCAGGGTGTAACCATAAGGTTTATCTCAATCGCTTTCTTGTAATGCAGTGAGTGGCTAGCTTCTGCATTGGGACGGCTAAGTGCGCCAGAAGTGCCAGTGCCGCAATTAGCTGGAAAGCAGATAAAACCGCAATTGAATGGCAATACAGCGATCGCCAGGGAATTATTGTCTTACTAAGTATAAAGAGTCACTAAAGCTTTGGCGTTCTGCTGAAGACCGCACAGGGGAAGCGTCTGCACTTTCATTCATCGCTATTGTTAGCAACTCGTTGGGCGAAAGACGAACGATTATTTGAATTTAATTACTAACTTTAACTACTGAAACATTAATTATTTATATTTTTCTTACACCTAAAGGCGTATTTATTTAGTAATAAATAGTCAATAATAATGTAATACATATCGCTCTAAAGGTTAAAGACAATCGGATAACATAACTATGAAATAGAAAAAAGCATAACATCTTATTTTTTATGAACTATATTTTGATTTGTGATGATGTCATAGACAACTGTATTCTTCTACAATTATTTTTAGAAATTCAAGGCTATACTGTTGAGTTCGTCACATCTGGAATCGAAGCAATTAATAAAATAAGACTTAAAAAACCAGATTTATTGTTACTAGATGTTATGATGCCTGATATCAGCGGTTTTGAAGTAGTTAAAGTTATAAGAGAAGATAAATGTTTACAAAATTTACCTATTTTACTAGTTACTGCATATAAAGAATTATTTGAACCGCAGTTAACTAATACACAAGTTAATGGTGTTATCTATAAACCTGTAGATCCTGATGTCCTATTTGAACGAGTTAATGAGGTTTTATAAGTAGTTAGTAGCTCTAAGTTACTTCATACCCAAAATAACCCTCTAGTTTACTACAGGAGGGTTTATTGTTTAATACGTATTATCGTTTAGAAGCAAACCAACCAATCAACTTAATAATTAAAAAAATAAGTCCAAGAGAAAAGAAATTAAATGGAGATCTATTTGAAGTTGCAACAGCAATACATGAAGCAGTTAAAAATACAATATTAGATATGAGAACAAATCCCGATCTGACAGTAGAGTTTAAATCTTCAATAGCTCTAATTAAATCCTCATTATTATCAGGCATAAAAAACACCCTTTAATTGTTGAATAAATACTTTACAACGAATAGAAACTTTAAACAGCAAGTGTTAGGCTACTTTCTACACCGACCACTAACCGAGGACAAAGACCAGCTTGCAGCTTTGTGAGGCTTTTCTCATGCCAGGGCCCGCCGAGGCTATACGGGCGATCGCATTCCTTAATTAGGAATCTACTGATAATCAAAAATTAATTGCGAACAAATATCACAATACAAACTTATTACCGAACCAATATAAAAGACAAAATCACTCAGTTTAACTTTTACCGATGTATCTCCCACTGCACAGTATCAAAAGCGGCTGATAAACTCCATGATTTCCATGATAAAAATCAGGCAGATGCATGGTAAATTTTAAATCCATCGTCCTCGCTCCGAGCCTCGCCCTATGCATCTACACTATTTACACCCCCAACACCTTGAGGAATTAGTCAATAGTAGCGGCATAAATTTACACATTGCGAAGCTCAACTTTATGTCGCTTCAAGGGATAAATGCTTATGAGTATCTGTTAATTTCTGAGCTACTCCCCCGCACCAATACCGGAATGGTGAAAAGTGCGTGGTTACAGCGTTACGCCCATATCACAGAAGGCGGTTGGTGGTGTTCTGGACTAGATCCCCTGAATGATTGGCAAATGATGGAATGGGGATGCTTTAAGCCAAACCAACCCCGACTGAATCAAAATGGCAAGTCGATCAAGTATGAACATCCCCCCAGCACACCAACGCGAGTGTTTTGTCTGCGGGTGACGCTACAAGTTTGGCAGCAAGTCGCCCAGCGTTACAATCTTTCCATGCCAAACAATATTAGTATTGCCCCTAATGGCGAAGCTGTAGGGTTTTGGCAATGGGTAATGGAACAGAACGTATCTGTGATTATCTGCGAGGGTGTGAAGAAAGCGGCCACACTCTTAACCCAAGGATACCCCGCGATCGCCATTCCCGGAATTACTAGCGGTTATCGAGTGGTTAAAGATGACTTCGGTAAAGTTACCCGTCGTCAGCTGATTCCTGACTTAGGGATGTTTACGATTAAAAAACGCACCTTTTATATTTGCTTTGATTTTGAAACTAAACCCAAGACAATCGCCGCAGTCAATAATGCCATTTCTCAACTTGGTTTTTTATTCCAAGAAAAAAACTGTCCAGTCAAAGTCATCGAACTTCCCGGAATAGAAAAAGGCGTTGATGAGTTTATCGTCGCCAAAGGTGCAAGTAGCTTCGAGAAAGTTTATCGCCAAAGTGTCGATTTAGAAGTTTACCTTGCTCAAAGTAAACCCCATACCGAGTTAACTATTCCGCCTGCACTCACAGTCAACTGTCCCTACTTAGGAGAAATACCTTTCCCCACCTCTGGATTAGTTGGTGTTAAATCAGCAAAAGGTACAGGTAAAACTACAGGATTAAAAGCTGTTGTTAATCAAGCTAAAAATAGAAATCAACCCGTTTTATTAATTACTCACAGAATCCAATTAGGACGGTTTTTATGTGAAAAGATTGGCATTAAATGGGGAATTGGCAATGGAGAAAGCGAACAGGGGAGACAAGGGGACAAGGGGACAAGGGGACAAGGGGAAAGAACCATGATTAACTCTTGCTCCTTGTCTTCTTTATCCAATGCCCAATCACGCCAGTTGCCTCAAGTCGGGAAACCCGCCCACGGCAATGGCTCCCCAATGCCCGATGCCCAATCCCCAATCCCCAAATCCTTCGGCTTGTGCGTTGATTCTATTTGGAGACTCAACCCTGAAGATTGGCAAGGAGCGATAGTAATTTTAGATGAAGTAGAGCAGTCGTTATGGCATCTACTCAACAGTAATACTTGTAAACAAAAACGCGTCAAAATTTTAAAAGTATTTCAGCAATTAGTTTCCACAGTTTTGACAACTGGCGGATTAGTAATTACCCAAGATGCTGATTTATCAGATGTTTCTCTAGAATATTTGCAAGGATTAGCTGGAATTAAATTAACGCCTTGGATAGTTTTAAATCAATGGCAACCTCAGCGAGGTTGGGATGTGACTTTTTATGATTCTCCTAATCCAACACCACTAATTCACCAATTGGAATTGGATTTAATTGCGGGACGTAAATGTTATGTCACTACCGATAGTCGTACTGGACGTTATAGTTGTGAAACAATAGAACTTTACTTGAAAGAACGTTTAGAGAAATTACGGCGACAATTTCCTAAAACTCTAGTTGTCAGCAGTCAAACAACAAATACACCCGGACACGCCGCAGTTGATTTCGTTGCAGCGATTAATCAAAAAATTCCTGAATATGACACTGTATTTGTCACCCCTAGTATTGGTACAGGAATTAGTATTGATGTCCAACATTTCGACCGAGTATATGGCATCTTTCAAGGAGTAATTCCTGACTCAGAAGCGCGGCAAGCATTAGCTAGAGTCAGAGATGATGTGCCGCGTGTTGTTTGGTGTGCGAAACGAGGTATTGGTTTAATTGGTAGCGGTAGCACTAATTATCGCTTGTTATCTTATTGGTATCAAGAAAATCAAAAAGATAATTTAGCTTTACTCAGCCCATTGCATAAAATAGATGTTGATTTACCTTTAGTTTATGACCCTATACATTTACGAACATGGGCGAAGTTGTCTGCTAGGGTAAATGCTTCTATTCGCCTTTATCGGCAATCACTACAAGATGGTTTAATTGCCGATGGGCATCAAATTTGGGCACGAAGCAATGCTGTTCACAATAACATTATTCGAGATTTGCGCCTAGCATTTTTGGCAACCGATCCTCATGATTCAGCAACCCGCAGAAGGTTAATATTAGAAATTGTCAAAGTCCAAAAAGATTGGTCAGACAATCGCCAAAAAGCTAAAGAGATTAAACGTAAAATTAAAGACATTAAGCAGCAAAATCAATTAGTAGCGGCGGCGGCTGTTGCCAATGCTAGGGATATTGATTACGTAGAGTATGAGCAGCTATTAGCCAAGCATTCTCACACTACTGAAGAACGTCACGAAATTCAAAAATACATCCTCAGACAAAGGTATGGCATAGAAGTTACTCCTTTGTTGAAATTGCAGGATGATAAAGGATATTACGGTCAATTGCTAACTCATTATTATTTAACCCACGAAAGCGAGTATTTTCATATCCGCGATCAGCAAGAATGGCATCAGCAATTGTTTTGGGGTGATGGTCAAGTTTTTCTACCAGATTTAAAAACTTATACCCTAAAAGTAGAGGCAATGAAAGCTTTAGGAATGTTAGAGTTTATCGAAGCAGAACGAGAATTTACTGAAAATGATCCAGATTTGCGATTACTGAAAAATTTAGCTTTTCAAAATAGTAAACATATTAAACGGGTACTTGGTATTAATCTGGGAAGCGAAGTAGAAGGCATTTCGGCAATTAAAATACTTAGCCGAATCTTAAGTTTATTGGGTTTAAAGCTAAAGCGGATAAATGAAGCGTATCAAATCGACACAGAAAGCTTCAATGATGGTAGGGAAAAAATATTTGCAGTTTGGCATCAACGAGATGAGTTGATGTTGACTAAAGTGAAGAGTGTTAGTTATGAGATGGCAGATTATTCTTCAGGCTGGAAGGTTGAGATTATACAAACCAAGCCTGTCAAGGCAAACTATGTAATGCCTACGCCTACTCTCCCGTTATCAACGATATAACCTTTACGCCAGAACCTTAATCGGTTGGTCACAAATGCCTTAAGGTTCTCTATGAATGAGGTAGCGTTAATAAGAAACCTTAACCCGTTGGTCACAAATGTTTTAAGGTTCTCTATGGATGAGGTAGCGTTAATAAGAAACCTTAACCCGTTGGTTACAAATGTTTTAAGGTTCTCTATGGATGAGGTAGCGTTAATAAGAAACCTTAAGCCGTTGGTTACAAATGTTTTAAGGTTCTCTATGGATGAGGTAGTCTTAATAAGAAACCTTAAGACGTTGGTTACAAATGTCTTAAAGTTCTCTATGAATCAATACGGTTCAGGTAACTCAAATAGTATGTTCAACTTAAAATAAATGTTAGCTTCAAAAGCTGAATAGACCACAAAGCCAAGTTTTGCAACACAAGCGTATTTGATGCCTAAATCAATCGTTTCCAGAAAACGCCTCAGCAAACGGTTCATGCGCTGGTTGCTGGAAGAAAACAGACAACAGAAGCAAGGGCCTTACCCCAAGGAAGAAACACACCGCCAGCATCCCTGGTGGCAGGTAATGTGCCTGACTGGTGTAGATTATTTCTCGACCCTTGGCTATCAACCTGGTCTTGCAGCATTAGCAGCAGGCGCTCTTTCTCCTGTGGCTACCCTGATTCTAGTTTTGCTGACGCTCTTTGGCGCATTGCCAATTTATCGGCGCATTGCTGCCAAAAGTCCTCATGGTGAAGGGTCTATTGCCATGCTTGAACACTTGCTTTCTTGGTGGCAAGGCAAATTACTTGTACTGTGCTTACTCGGCTTTGTAGCAACGGACTTTATTATCACTATTACCCTCTCGGCTGCTGATGCTACAGCCCATATCATCGAAAATCCGCTGACTCCACATCTACTTCACGGTCAAGCGATCGTTATCACTCTTATATTAGTCGCATTACTAGGTGCAGTTTTTCTGAGAGGCTTTAAAGAAGCAATCAGTATTGCAGTATTTCTGGTGGCAGTTTATCTGCTAGCAAACTTGATTGTCATTAGCGTTGGTCTGTATCAGATCGTAACTCACCCAGAAGCGATCGCTAACTGGCAGACTGCACTTTTCGCACGCCATTCTAATCCTTTGCTGATGATCGGTGCAGCTATGTTGTTATTCCCCAGGCTAGCACTGGGGTTGTCCGGCTTTGAGACTGGCGTAACTGTGATGCCACTTGTTCAAGGTAGCAACAGCGACACCCCTGATTACCCCAGAGGAAGAATTCGCAATACGCGCAAGTTGCTGACTATTGCTGCTGTGATTATGAGCTTCTTTTTGCTCACCAGCAGCTTGATAACTACTCTCCTAATTCCAGCCGCAGAATTTGCCGAAGGAGGTAAAGCTAACGGACGTGCCCTTGCTTACCTAACACATCTGTATCTCGGCGATGGCTTTGGCACAGTTTACGATCTCAGCACTATTTCTATTCTGTGGTTTGCAGGTGCATCTGCAATGGCAGGACTGCTCAATATCGTGCCTCGCTACCTGCCACGCTATGGCATGGCTCCAGATTGGGCACGAGCATCACGACCTTTAGTATTAGTCTATACAGCGATCGCCTTTGTCGTCACAATTATCTTTCGGGCAAATGTGGAAGCCCAGGGCGGGGCTTACGCAACTGGTGTGCTTGTGTTGATCACTTCAGCAGCCTTTGCTGTAACTTTATCAGTCCACCGTCAGAGGTCGAAGCCGGGAACTGTTGTTTTTGCTATCATCACCTTGGTATTTGTATATACCACTATCGTTAATATCATCGAAAGACCAGAAGGTATTAGAATCGCTGGGTTCTTCATTGGTACTATCATTATCACCTCGCTGATTTCTCGTGTTTGGCGTTCAACAGAACTGCGAGTAGAGCGGATCGAAATTGACGATAATGCCCGCCAATTCCTTGCCGAACAGAGCCAGGGAGCAATACGATTGATTGCTAATCGGCTCAATGCAGGCGATGTCGAAGAATATTTTTTAAAAGAGAAAGAGGTACGTGAGGATAACCATATCCCAGCCAATGATCCAATCCTTTTTCTAGAAATTATCATATCCGACGCATCGGAATTTGCAGATATCATCAAAGTAAAAGGCGTGCAAGTTGGTGATTACCGCATTTTACGTGCTGAGAGTGCAGCAGTACCTAATGCGATCGCCGCTTTACTTCTGCATATACGTGACCAAACAGGTAAAATTCCCCATGCTTACTTTGGCTGGGCCGAAGGAAACCCCATACAATACTTACTGCGTTTTATCTTATTTGGTGAGGGTGATATTGCTGTAGTCACCCGTGAAGTGCTGCGTCGAGCTGAAAAGAATCCCCACAGGCGTCCTGGCGTTCATGTGGGGGGTTGAGGAGGATAGGGGACTGGGAATTGGGGACAAAGGGACAAGGTGAGACAGCGTTGCGGGTGTCTACAAGTCGGGGAAGCGGTAAGGGTGTACTGGCTCCCCTACGTTTATTCAAAAAATCAGATATAAATCAGTTAATAAATTTTATATCAATTCTTGTTTATGCCCATTAGAACAGAAATGACATACCAGACAATCTGACAGATTCTTCTGCGCCATCAGCTTGAATTTTAAAATCTTCCAGTCGTTATAATATCACTCAATTTCTTCACAACGAATTAAAAGTGTTTCCATCGCTTCTGCTAAAGCAATTAACTCTGTCCAAGAGGAACTGCTAACTAAATTTTGGGCGTGAGCCAATCGATTTCGCAACTGTTCAGCAGACTTGAGGAAACGTTCTCCAAACCGCTTCGACTTTAGCCCCAGTTGCTGGAGAAGTTCTGGTTCATTTAAAACTAGCTCTCGCTTATCGCAAAATTGAAGATAATCTAACAAATCTGTGGCTTCGTTTCTTTCTTGACTTTCTCGCCATAACCGTTGAGCAACTTGTAAACGCTCAGGTTTCAGGACTTTTTGCCAAGAATCTTGAGGATAGTAAAGCCGCACCAATCGCAGCAAATTCATCTCTAGCAAAGTTACCAAGCCAAACAGCAGCATTCGCGCAGGTGCTTTTTGCAAATCCCCACAGGTAATAATGCCACTTACCTGATTGCAGTCAAGGACAAATAAGCGCGGAGTTTGTTGCAAAATGGGTAGCAATTTCATGAGTGGGGTGGAAATGGCGATGAGTTCTTTGGGATGAAACACTCGTTGATAATCACTGCATTTGCCAGATTGCGCTTTCATTAAGCTGGAGCGTTCTACATAACCGCTGATAGTATCCCCCGACTCAACACCCACAACATCAAAATCCTGTGCTTGCATCCAATGCAGCACCTCTAGTACCTCTGCTTCAGCTGACACAGCTTTGAGGGGTTCTGCTACATATTCAATCGTGATATTGTTCTCAAACAAACTCCGCAAGTCTTGAGAACGTGATTTAAGGTGCTTCATCTGCCTTAAGAGAGCGCTGAGTCCTGAGTCCTGAGTAATGAAGTGTTGAGTTCTGAGTCAGAAAGTCTCCTCTGCTCCTCTGCTCCCCTGCTCCCCCAGTCCCCAGTCCCTATAAATATACTTCAAGCGCCCAGACTCTGTGAGCCTGAGCGCTTGAATATTAGGTTGCAGAGAATATTCTGCTAGATAATGAAATTAAGCAGGCATCATGTGCATCATTTTGCAAGCCTCTGCACACTTGCGGCAGGCTGCGGCACATTCCATCATTTTGTGGTCATCGCTCATCTTTTCGCAAACCATAGCACAGCGATCGCACATTTCAGCGCAGAGCATACAAGTGCGTCCCATGAACTCAGAACCACCCATCATCATGTTCATGCACATCATGCACATTTCAGCGCAGTCGCGCATCATGCTCATCATGCTCATGTCCATCTGCTTGCCGCCTTTAGACATAGACATGCAGTGGGTCATGGTTTCCATGCACATTTTGTGGCATTCCATGCAAGCATCCATGCAAGTTTGCATTTCAGTTGTCATGGATTCAGCCATCATCATCATCATAGGAAATTCCTCCTAACTTTTGATGCTTATCGTGTACCCTTGGTAGGGCTAATCATCACATTAGTCCTATCTTTTTTGAGAGTCAATGGGGTTTTTATGGAGGAATTTATAAGGTAACTATCCCGATAAATTTACCGGAAATTTGAATTAATTCCAC
Source organism: Mojavia sp. (assembly GCF_059505145.1). NCBI lineage: Bacteria > Bacillati > Cyanobacteriota > Cyanophyceae > Nostocales > Nostocaceae > Mojavia > Mojavia sp. The sequence continues at coordinate 1,589 of NZ_JCACKA010000035.1, read as the reverse complement.
ATATATTAGTGACATTTGTAGCGTTATTGATTGAAAAATCATTGTACATAAAGGTTTGTAATCTCCCATAGCAAGACGGTGTTTGTTAAATTAGTAAACCACTCAAGCGGAGATCAATATTAAAAGTTAACTCTGGAGAGTAATTAATGTCATATTTCTTTAACAAATTACCAAAGTAAAGTGCTTAAAAACTTCATCTAAGGGATAATTTATGAACTAATATTACTGACTATTTACGCATAGGGTTCTCAACAGAGGAATGAAGTAGCTTGGCTCTCATGCCTCTGTTTTTAGGTGTAGTAAATTTGAGATGTTGAAATTGGCTGAAAAGGAGTGAAGCAGACCAATAGAACAGAAAAAAATGGTATCAGTTTGTCGGTTGGAAGTTGAGTTGTAGTTTAAGCAAGCGATCGCCAGATGCTTGCAGGGTTTGATGATAAAAGTTGCATGGCAGCAACTAGGCTCATTGCGAGGAGCAGAGGAGAATAATTTATAGCGGTGAAAGAAAAAAATGATTTAACTCTTGCTTTATCTACTGAATTTACCGATACTGAATTATTGAAGGTATTGACCCAGAATCATCATGAAATCTCTGCACCGTCCCGATCTCTATAGCTGGTCTACTTTCAATCCAGCCAGAAATATTGATTTCAATGGGATTGCCTGGGTTCGTTCAGATGGCAATATACTAATTGATCCAGTAGCCCTATCAAATCATGACTGGAATCACTTACAATCCCTCGGTGGTGTAGTTTGGATTGTACTGACTAACTCTGATCATATCAGGGCAACTCCAGAAATTGCCAATCAAACCTATGCCAAAATAGCAGGGCCAGCAGCAGAAAAAGACACCTTCCCCATACATTGCGATCGCTGGCTGAGTGATGGTGAAGAGTTAGCCCCTGGACTCAAGGCGATTGAACTTCAAGGTTCTAAAACTCCTGGTGAACTAGCATTTTTGCTGGAGGAAACGACCTTAATCACAGGAGATTTAGTGCGGGCCCATAAAGCGGGTACGTTAACGATATTGCCAGATGAAAAGCTTCAGAATCGTCAAGCAGCCGTTGCTTCAGTGCAGAGATTGGCACAACTGAGCCAAGTAGAAACAGTCTTAGTAGGAGATGGTTGGTCAGTTTTTCACGATGGACGCGATCGCTTAAAGGAACTTGTAGCGAGGCTATGAGTAGGTAGGAGTAAACGCAGATTTTAATTGGGGGTTGGCGATTAGGGATTGGGGGATTAGGGGATTAGGAAATACTTCTTCAAAATAATTTTCCTTGTCCCCCCAGTCCCCAGTCCCCAGTCCCGGAGCTGTATTATTTAATATCCATCAAATTTACTACTTTTCCTTCTTATCCAAACGAGCTTTGAGGTCAGCAGCAAAATCCTCATATTTCCTAAGTGCAGTCACCTGCACCTGAACATGCTGACCGTTTTTCTTCATGATGGGTAAATCCAACAGAATTTGGTCAAGTAGATCAGGAGTAGGAACATCCACAATTACGATTACGCGCCGCATCCCAACACACTTCCATACAGCAGTTTTCAATTGAGTAGATTACAAATCTAGTAAACTTAAAGACGCAGTA
>NZ_JCACKA010000034.1:104816-182225 GCF_059505145.1 Mojavia sp. | reverse complement strand
TGATGCTTGGGGCTGGTTTGCTCACTGTGGTCTATTCATCTGAAAACCGCTGTAAGTCCACAACCACCCCTGCCTGCTTTGCTTGGAGAGCTGCATCTGCTTCCTCAGTCCAGATTGCAAAAAGTTCTTGCTGAGAAATATTATCGGGGTATTCTACGTGAAAATCTAGGTGATATAACACAATTATTTTTCCTAACTGACCAGTAGATATACTACCTCATACCTATTTTTGATTTTAAGTTTTAGAGTACCCAAAGGGCTTCCCACAGGGTAGCAACTGGCGACGCAAAGGCGCGTTCGCCCAAAGCGTTCCCGTTCCCTCGTTCGCGTTAGCGTCTTTGCAGGAGAAGAGGGTTCCCGCTCTTTAGGGTAGAATCTACCTTTAACCTTAGTCAAAAATCTCAATTCATCCCGCAAATATGCAACGCCTCAAAGCGTTTGCTGATTTATGCCGCTAAGGGTGCAATGGTACTAAAGTCGGTTAACACTAGTTTCCCCTGAAGCTTATTTGTAGCTTCGTTTGGTGGTGAACAGCCTTGCAACCAAAAGCAGCTTACCAATCCAATTGCAAGGGGAACTAGAATTTTTAACCTATTAAATATCTGCTTTAAGTGAAAATATCAAGCAGGAATAAACTTAAGCGCGACACCGTTCATACAGTAGCGCTTACCAGTAGGCGCTGGCCCGTCGTTAAACACATGACCCAGATGCCCACCACAGCGACTACAATGCACTTCAGTTCTAGTCATAAAAAGCGACCGATCTACAGTTGTGCCGATCGCACCTTCAATTGGGTTAAAAAAGCTGGGCCAGCCAGTTCCACTATTAAATTTGGTTTCAGATGTGAATAGTGGCTGTTCACAGGCAGCGCACACATAAGCGCCTTGGGTATATTGTTTATCGAGTGGGCTAGTGTGAGCACGTTCAGTTCCATGTTTACGTAGTACATGAAATTGTTCCGGCGTTAGTATTTTACGCCACTCTTCCTCGGATTTGGTAATTTCATATTCGGTATTAGAAGTTGCCATAGTTGCTGCTCTCCAGTTGGTATAAGGTAATAACAATGCTGCGCCCACTAGCGCCGCGTTAGCCTGTAAAAAATACCGTTTGTTCATAATCTATTATTTGCTATTTTGCGATTAACCAGTCAATCTACTTGAGGAAAGCCTTACTGCAATTCTCAACACCACCGTTTGCCCAAACTGCGGTAGAACGGGATGCGGAAGGAGGAACACCAAAGCAGGAGCGCGATCGCAACTGTCAAAATCCTAGCTACCAGAGTCGGCTTAAACATCACCAACCGCATCTTTGAAGTGATGGGCGCACGCGCCACCAGCAAAAAACATGGCTTTGATCGCTACTGGCGTAACCTCCGTACTTTTACCCTCCATGATCCAGTAGATTACAAGGTTCGGGATATTGGTAACTGGGCATTAAATGATGAGCTACCCAAACCTTCCTTTGATTCATAACTCAAATCTTTAACAGCTAGGCGTCAGTTTCCATCGATTCCTTTGACCTCCTCATACCGAGTTGCATTCAAAGATAGTAAATTAGGGCAGCAGAGGTGAGGAAATCCAAATCTGTCTGATCGCAACATAGTATCACTACATCTTAAGGCTGACCAATTCAATAAATTGTTTGATCGTAGCTTTGGGCTGCTATTGGGAAGAAAGCGATAACTATCCACTTTGATAGAAGCAATGGAAAGCTTTCTTGACTACAACCTAAATAACGCTTTGTGCTACCAACGTGCAGTAATGCACGAGGACTTTCTATGTTGATCTCCATCAATGCCTATATTCCCTTTGCTCGCCCTTTGGTTTATGCCACTTACCGAGACAAGCTAACGGAACTTGTGCCCTATATGTCAAAGGTTAGACAAATTCAGCTCAAATCAAGCCAAAAGCAAGACGGACTTTTATACCTAGTACATGATTGGTATGGTGGTGCCAATGTTCCAGCACTAGCGCGTGCTTTTTTAAGCGAAGATTTACTTAATTGGACAGAAGAATCTATTTGGAATAATTCTGAATATACAACTAGTTGGCACATCAAAACCCACGTCTTTACTGAAGCAGTTCACTGTACGGGCAAAAATCACTTTCTCGAAGATGATAAAGGAACGCTAATCCAGAGCCGGGGCGAACTAATTATTGACCCGCAGCAGATAAAGGGTACACCACAGCAGTTAACAGTGGCGATCGCCCGCATCGTTGAGAATTCATTAGGAAAACAGATTCCACCCAATTTCCAACAAATGAGTCAAGGAGTTTGTCACTACCTGAAGAAAGAGCAAGAAATTGCGAACTAACTGTTTGATTTTCAATAAATATCTTGCAATAATTCCAAAAATATCAATCTCATTCCCTGACCACTCTTATATTTGAATTTATCCCACTATTGTTAATAACAATGCTAGTAATCCTGTTGCCCTTACCTGATTAGATTGCTCTAATGTTTCCTAATTTTCTGCCATCACAAGTTAATCAAATAACAGACCCAGAGGCGATCGCTTTTGTCCAGAGTATTGAGAAAATTGCCCTTACAACCTCCCTCAGCCAACAATCAATCCTCACCACCTACATTCACAAAGGTCTTGGAGGAACACCAATTGTGTTGCTGCACGGCTTCGACAGTTCTATCTTAGAATTCCGTCTTCTGTTGCCATTACTTGCGGCGCAAAATGAAACATGGGCAGTAGATTTGTTAGGTTTTGGCTTTACACAAAGGCAAAAAGAAATAAACTACAGCCCTAATGCAATCAAAATTCACTTTTATGACTTTTGGAAAACTTTAATCAACAAACCTATCATACTAGTAGGGGCATCAATGGGAGGCGCAACTGCAATTGATTTTACTCTCACTTATCCTCAAGTTGTGAAATCGTTAGTATTGATTAATAGCTTAGGTTACACAGGCGCTCCTACATTTAGCAAATACTTGTTTCCTCCTTTTGACTTCTTTGCTGTGGAATACCTGCGTCAACGCCACATTTTGGCATTAAATTTAGCCAGTATTTTAGCTAATTTGAATGCCAAATTACTTTTGGCTATTCAGTGCGCGATGTTACACCAAGAAATGCCGCTTTGGTATGATGCAATGATTTCTTATGTCAAAACTGGTGGTTACACTGACTTGGCAAATAGAATTGCCCAAATTGATAAACCAACACTGATTTTATGGGGAGAAGCGGATGATATGCTGGCATCTGAAGATGCAGAAAAGTTTCAGCAAGACATTGCCAATTCTCAGCTAATAAAGCTTAACAATTGCGGTCATGCCCCCCAACTTGAACAGCCGCAAATCATATCTCAACATATTTTACAGTTTCTAATGATGGCAAAGCGAGATAGTGAGTGATGCAGCAGCTGCCCGAATGTAATTCTAAACAGTCCAGTTGGCAAGGTAGCTAGCCCATAGCCTCGCGCCCTCAGTGCTGTCCGGCTCGACGAGCGCCAGTGCTTCGTTCAGCGGCACATTGAACACGATTGTCACAGATCTAAAAAACCCCGCTTCCATTCCTCTCTCCCTTTTTAAGCTACGGTCTACACACAAATCTTATAAACTTGCCCCACAACCTTTTGATCCCCCCAACCCCCCTTAAAAAGGGGGGCTAAAATCCGTCATTATCCTCCGATAAATTGGAGGATAATGACGGATCTACAATGATTTCGGTTTAGTACACAGATGTGCGTACACCGTAGCGCCTTGTAGGAAAGGGAGGCTGGGAGGCAGAGGTTTGTCGAACTCACGTTACCTAAACAGCGAGGAGATTAAAACAAGGATGCAAGCCGCGCCCGTTCCGAGAAACGCCGTCATAAACAATGAATTGATCACCGTAATATTAATGGATTGCATAGCGGTAATTCCCTGCATCGGCTTTTAGCCTTTTGAAAATTCATTTTCTCAGCTAGAAGATTGCCAAAGCAGTCAAAGCGACCAAGCAGACTAACTGAATAACTAAGCTTAAAAGCCGAAATGTCGGATTGAGTCCAGCTATGTGAATCACTGAATGCACAAGCCGAAATCCGATGTACAAAACAACAAGCAAATCTACCGCTGCTCCAGATACACCCCGAACTGTGAGCAGAAACACAACTCCTATATATAAAGGAAGGTTTTCTACTAAATTAGACTGCGCTCGAAATAGTCGCCAAAGCAAGCTTTCTTCGTTTGGTGTTCCGAAATCTTTTGGCGAACCACCAGCAGATAAATGCCGAATCCTGACTGTGAGCAGAAGCGCAACAACAGTAATCGTCCAGATGATGAAAATTGCTAAACCCCATAAGGGGAAGGTCATCTCGGTAGTAGGCATGACCCAACTCATACACTTCATCCCGGTAAACTGACTACTGCCACTTTAGCGTTTATTTTAGTTTATTTCATATATCAGTTTTGAAATTACCGCCCCACGGATAACTTTCAAAATACTGCTGTTCTGTCTGTGACTCTAGGCGGAAAAAAATAGCCTCTCAGAGTTAGTCAGGAAAATAAAAATTGGATAAGTGTAGTGATTGATATTGGTTTGAATCTTTAGAAGCATTTTGAGCTATTTATCTGTTGGTGGAAATTGTGCTTGTAACACAGTTTCTATAGTTTTTTGTTTTTGAGGATCTACTCCTTGGGCATATTCTAGGGGGAATGGAATATTAATGTCTGGTATTACACCTTTGCCTTCCAGCCTTTGATTGCCATTAACGAATACATTCGTAACTGCAACATAAAGTAGGCTACCATCTCGCATTAAAAAAGGACGACCTCCAAGTACGGCTCCTGCTGTTTGAGTTCCAATAACTGGCCCCATCTTACTTTGTTGAAAGCCAAACGCGAGAATTTCTTTACTACTACGGCTGCCCTCATTGACTATCATCACTACAGGTTTTTTCCATTGATAATTATAGGTATAACGTCGCTGATCTCGTGGAATGTTAGTGATGCTGAGATTGTGTTTGGCGCTAAAGATGTTGAGATAACTAATATCTCCTCCACCCCATCCATCTCTCAAATCTAAAACTAAACCGTCTGCATTTTTTAAGCGACCATAAATTAGTTCATCTTGAAGTTGTTGCTGGTAGAGGTCAGCTGCATTTGACCATATATGGATATAACCAACTTTCTTGTTTTCTTGCTCAATTAGCTCAATACTGGCTGTCTGAGCTTGCAAGAACATTGTGCTAGCATCAAAAATTTTTGGCACGACAGCAATTTCTTGCTGGCTGCTCGGTTCAGGCGATCGCTGTATCAACATCTTGACAGTTTGGCCTGCTTTTCCAGCAAAAGAGTGTATTGGATGATAGGGACGACCATCAACACTTAAAATTTGGTCACCTACCTTGAAGCCAGCTTTGGCAGCCGGGCTTTCATCAAGAATAGAACTAGTAAATGTTTTGCCATTAATATCTTTGGTAAACAAGCCAATATCAGTGTATTCAATTTTACCTTTGGGAAAAAACTGTTTTAATTGCTTATTTAAATCAGGATTTCGAGGCTGAAAAATTCCTAAAAGTTGATAGTAAGCAGGTTCATCTTGAGTATAAAACCGAGTATGAGAAGATTTGAGTTGAGAAAGCATTTGATTAAGGACAACAGCAACATCTTTGCTTGAGCGAGCTTTTACTAGCTGAAGTTGATATTGTTTTTTAACGGCTTTCCAATCTACTCCATTCAAGTTGGGATCATAAAAGTTATCGTTTACTGTTTGCCAAACTTGCTCAAAAATTTGAGTTTCTGGTTTTGCTAATATTGGCAGAAGTGGCGAACTCAACCATAGCAGAAGTAAAACAGAAATACTTAGTATAAATGCTCTGGCTGAATGTTTGAAAAAAGTAAGCCCAAATACTCTCATATTTTGTCACTTTGAAATCAGCAACTTCATGACAAGTGATGATAATTCTGAGTTATTAGTTCCGCTTGCACTATTTTTAAAATTTCTGTAGCCTTGCCTATTGAACTATTGTTAAGAAAACGTGCTAAGAAAACGTTTTGCAGGCTTCATCAAATCCCACCAGTAACAAACAATGGCTGCATCACGGTCATGTTGAATATCATTACCCCATAGGGCTGATGTCAGGCTGGGATTAAAGTAGTGCTGATACTAAATAATGAAGAGCCAAATAAATATTTTTATCGCGCTGTTTTAAAAGCAACAATGTCCAGACAAGATAAACTATCCTCAATTTATAGGGATTTCAAACATCGCTTGGTCAACAACATTACTCTAACAAAAAAATCTGTTTGCAATTTTGAGAAGCAGAAAGCTTTAACTGCTAAAGTCTTGAGTTGTAATGGATTGATAGTGGTCAGTTGCTAAAGTTATTAGACTTGCAATGAGAGTGAATGCAACTAAGCCAGCAAGAGCAGCTAAGGTCAGTGCGTCGGGTGACGTTATAGGCTGGGCCCGCAATGCTTGCCAGGTAAATAGAAACATCAACATAGCATAACTAAGACTGGCAACCCACATCAAAGCCACCTGTGTGCGCTGTCCGAGGTGCGACAAACTAAAAGTAATTAACCAGCTTACTAATGGTAAAACTTGTACAGCATGAATACCTACCAAATGAGGAAGTCGTAAATCACCACCCTGTGTATTTAAATATAAGATAGGGATGCTAGGGCCACCATCGGGTACTCCCACACTGTGAGCGCCAATATGTAACACTAGCTGACCTGCCACCAGCGCGGAATGTTGCTCAGGTGTCGGTAGAGTCATGAAAAAGCCCAAGCCCATGCCAATGAAGGTCAAAAAAAGTGAAAACCGCAGCGCCAGCGCCAAAACAGGTTTATCCAACGGCTCTAGCAGCAGTAAAATTACCGTAACCAAAGTTGCTACCCAAAGCAAGATCAGCGCAATTTCCATGAATCTCCAGAGCGCTTCATCTTGAGGAGTACTAAAGTTGAAGTGACTGGTTGTACCCCGTAATACCTGGATTATGATGACTACTATTTGCACAACCAATGCAAAAGCTGTGGCATTAGCAGCTAAAGTAGCTAGCTGCCGATGTTGTTTGAGCAAACCCAACAGCCATACTAAAGTGAACGAATACACTGAAGTTGAAAACGCAAACTTGCATGGTTTGAGCCAAGCAGGTGCGCCAGTAATGACGCGCTCATCAATTAGCAACCCTGGCAGCATCAACAGCAACAGCCCAAAAGTAAAAATACCAACGAAGGTCAGCGGCTGGTTGATTGACCAAAATTGCTTAAGAGTTTGCACTCCTTTGAGTACCTGTGAGCGAAATTCGGAAATAAACATAGAGTTTCCGTTCCCTGAGTATTAAAAAGTAAATTTAAGAAAGTAATAAATTTGGGCATATTTTATTGATTTCATCTCAGTTGCTAGATGAAAACGAATGCTTCAAAGCTGTCGCAATGTAAATGCTATTAGTAAATTAAGTAGGACAGTTTGATGATTTTCAGCCAATACTCGATATTGGAACAAGATAGTATTAACACCATAATTGCTTTTGTGAAATCCTAAAATCTTTTCTAAGGTAGATTGTGAATTCATCCTTGTGCAAGACAACTATTCGTTCTAATAGTGCTTATTAACCCTGTCGAGCTTTCGATATTCAAAGATGGTGTCGATGAGGAGCCTAGTGCAAAACTTTTCGGGCTTCACCTGAAAGCCGATACAACTGCGCCCAACAGAGTCTGTTGTGGGTTCTTGGAAGAGCGCTTGTTGAACTGCGGTTTGCCACACCTCCCACTGCTGTTGAGGTTCTAGCTTGTTCATAGAGCGAGCTTGGCGCTCATTCATGGGCAGGATGTGATCCATTGGCTCACATCTTTGGACTAAATTATCAAACACATCTGCGGTTGTGATTAAGATGATGCGATTGCCCTAGCATTGCTCCCGTTCAACTATTGGTTTATCATTTACTCTGGCCTCAAAAACTAAACGACAGATGTTTTCAGTGTTTGTACATCGTTTTTGGCTTTCATGTGCAACAATTATTTTGCTGAAGTTGACGCTGTTTCCAGCCAAAGTACAAGGAGCATCTCTAATACCTTCATCTTCAAACGTTATTGATGTATCTTCACCACAGCTTAAGCAAAAAATTAATCACATTACTCTACACAGGCAAATCAACAATGTATTGCTCTCAGAACAACTAGAAAATCTTGACATCTCGGCTGTTCAAGGTAATGTCGGTATTGGAGTATTGGATCTTAATAGTGGTAAAAGTTGGTTTCTTAATGGCAAACAACGCTTTCCTATGCAAAGCGTATACAAGCTTCCTATTGCAATCGCCGTTCTCAAACTCGTAGACGAGGGCAAGATTTCACTTAACCAATTAGTCACTATTACTCGTCAAGAGTTTGCGCCTGGATGGAGTCCAATCATTAAAGACATCAAAGGTGATAAGGCACAGTTCACTGTCAAAAACCTTCTTGAGCGTTCTGTCGGAATTAGTGATAATACAGCAGCAGATGCCTTAGTGCGACTCATCGGTGGCACAAAACAAGTTAATTTAATCTTGAATCGGCTAAAAATTCAAGATGTTCGTATTGATAGATTAGAGCAACAGATGCAGCCGGATTCCGTGGGACTGACTAACTTTAGCCCAGAATTAGTTGACGAGCAAAAATTTGCCCAAGCTATCGAGCAGATTCCTGAGCAACAGAAGAAAGCTGCTCTGGAAAAGTACCTTGCTGACCCACGAGATACTGCTACTCCTAAAGGCATGATTGACCTTTTGAAAAAACTGCATTCAAATGAGTTACTCAAGCAAAATTCTACTGAGCTACTACTCAAGATGATGACTGATTCTCCAACCGGTCGCAACCGCCTCAAAGCCGGCCTTACCAAGAATTGGTCAATTGCACATAAGACTGGTACTGGTTTAGATGTTCTGCAAACAGGTACTGCCACTAATGATGTTGGAATTATTAGTTCCTCCAACGGGAAACGGATTGCGATCGCTGTATTTATTGCTGGTTCAAAAGCTCCTTTAGAAGTACGCGAAAAGTTGATGGCTAACATTGCTTCAGCAGTGGTTAAAGCAATGCAATAAATTAAAGTAAATCAGCGCCTTACGTCAAAATCTTTTTAACCGAGGTTTGCTGAATCCATTCCAGAAAAGTTAGCCCAAAGAAATCGGAATTAATACTGCCTATGAAGACGCAGTAGTTGCCCCAATTGGTGGCTAAAATCTGAATTCTTCCTCAACATCGAATTCTTTTAAAGATTAATTCATCACTCTATTGAAGAAAAGAAGACACTTTTCCTCAATATCCGTGATATTTATCGATCCTGTAATCGTCCATCTTCCATGTGAACGATGCGATCAGCTATGTATAAAATACGGTCATCGTGAGTTACCAACAACACAGAACAACCTTCTTCTTTAGCAAGACGCTGAATAATATCAATCACATCCCGCCCAGTTTTACTATCTAATGATGAAGTGGGTTCATCTGCTAAGATTAACTTAGGTTGAGCAACTAAAGCACGCGCGATCGCTACTCGTTGCTTTTGTCCCCCTGATAAGTTTTCTGGGTAATAGTCTACGCGATCGCTTAATCCTACTGCATCTAAAATAGCTACAGCCCTTTGTCGATATTCATATTTGGGAATTTCTGGGTGCAATTTCAAGGACATCCGCACATTACCATAAGCACTCAAGCATTTGAGTAAGTTGTGATGTTGAAAGATAAAGCCGATTTGGTTGCGTACTTGTGTTAATTGCTTTTTATTACAACCTCTGAGTTCTTGATTAAATAGTTTTAAACTTCCTTCCTGTACTGAACGCAAACCACCAATCAGCGACAGTAAAGTTGTCTTACCACTACCAGAAGGGCCTGTAAGAATTACAATTTCGCTTGGGTAAATTGCCAAATTTATATCAGTTAACACAGCTTTGCGTAACATTCCTTGCCCAAAAGCATGGTTGAGCTTGGTGATAGTAACAGTAGCAGAGGGAATCATAGAATTGTTAATTCTGGATTTGAAATTTTGGATTGTTTAAAACACGTCGGCGGGATCAGCACTACGAAGTTTTGTAGTCGCGATCGCACCGGAAACGCTACACATGATGATAGTTAAAACAAATACTTGTATTGCTACACTTGTCTTCATATTTAAGGGAATACGTGTGAGTGTTACCAATAACTCATAAATACCTACTGAGGCGAAGAAGCCAGGGACAAATCCCATCACGCCAAGAATGATCGCTTCTTGTAAAACTACTATTAGTAGTGAGCGATCGCTATAACCCATTGCCTTGAGAGTGGCATATTCTGGCAAATGATCGCTGACATCAGAGTAGAGAACTTGATATAAGATGATCACCCCAACCACAAAACCAACAATCGTACCAAATTTGAGAATAATTCCCTCTGGCTGGGAAGCGTAAAACTGTTGTTCCCGTTTAATTAATTCCTCGTGGGTGAACACACTAATATCTGAAGGCAGATGTTGACGTAATTTTGCTTGCACTGTCTTAATATTTGCACCTGTTTGGAGGCTGACAACTGCAAGTCTTACTGAGTTGAGGCTATTTTGCCCATTCCGCAGAGCATAGTTCCAGTCACTCATAATTACATTACCTTTATCATTCATAGTGCTACCCATGCTAAAAAGCCCCATTACATAGGTGCGTTGATTTTCCATGAGAGTGACTAACTCTTTTTGCTGAGTAAGTAATTGCCCAATGTCTCCTAGAGAAGCTTGAGATAGACGATCAAATAAAACTGCATCTGGGGTGGTTAATTTGGAAAGTTGCTGTTTGATTTCAGGTGAGTTCAATACAAAAGATTGGGTAGGGTTGAACGCAATCACCCGAACTTCATTACCAAAAAAACCTCGTCTGCGTGATATTTTTTGTCTAGAATTAATGGGCTGAGATAACTGGTTAGGGTTCACCCAATTAGCCTGACTGATATAAACTGGTGCGACAGCCTCTACACCGTTTACTGAGGCTGCTTGATACAGATAAGCACGAGGAAAAGAAATTCTAAACTGTAAACTGGGGCTAAATGTAGAGACTAAGATTAATTCTCCGCCTAAAGTTTCATGCAGTTTGGTTGTTCCCTCAGTTAGCATGGCTAAAAGTCCCATCTGGGAAAACATGAGAATATTGGCAAAGCATACACCTGTAGTTGCTACAACTAGACGTACCTTCTGATGGGATAATTGCGCCCAAGCTAAAGGAGTTTCTAATCCGAGATTTTGAAGAATTTTCATGATATTTTCAAATATTAATCTTCACTCGTACCTGCATCCCCGTTAACGCCGCCACCTTGGGACTATCTTGAGGAGCAATGCGAATCTTTGCTTCAACTACTCGTGCATTTACATCATTAGTCGGGTTATTTTGGTCTTGACTGAGACGGGTTTTACCAATTTGCAAACCAATTTGAGCAACTTTCCCCCGCAGTTCGCCACTAAAGCCGCCGTACTCACTAGTGATGATCGCTGGTTGTCCTAATTCCACCTTGCCAATATCAGCTTCGTAGATTTCTGCAATCACATACATTTGTTTTGTTTGTCCCAATTCTGCAATTCCTTCTTGGGTGTTTACCTGTTCGCCAACGCGGGTATTGATGCGTAAAATTTGCCCAAACACAGGAACTCGGACTTGTGTATCTTCTAATTGTGCTTTGCTCTGTTCTACTTGGATTTGGGCTTGTTGGAGTTCCGCTTTGGCTATCTCTACATCAACTGGACGCACTTCCTGTAAGCGTTTGAGATTGGCTTCTTCTTTAGTCAGCTGCGCTTTTAAGGTGGATGTGGTGTTTTCTAATTCGGCTTGATTTTGGGCAAGAATTGCTTTAGCTGTTTCAAATTGCTCTTGAGCGTCGTCTAATTCCGAACGCTGGATAGCTCCTTGGTTAGCTAAAGTTAGATAACGCTGGTATTTTAGCTCGGCATTACGCATTGTTGCTTGGGCTTGAACGATAGCCGCTTGTCTTTGTTTTGTTTCGGTGCGTAACCTTGCGGCTAATTCTACGAGTACTGCCTTTTGAGCTATGATTTCTCCCTGTTTAGAATCTCCTTGTTGAATTTTCCGCAGTTGTGCGCGCTTAATTGCAACATTAGCCTGTGCTTGTCTTAGTTGCTGCTCGGCTCTATTCTGTCCTTGCAAAATAGCAATTACTTGATTGGCTTGTACAAAGTCGCCTTCTTTCACCAAAATTTGGTTAACACGACTATCTTGAGCATTCACCACAGAAATTTTAATCACTTCCCCTTCAGGAACTAACTTACCCAAAGCCACCACTTGAGAGGAGGTAGCAACTTCAGTTGGGGTAGGAGAGTCACGGGGGTTATTTTGTGCTTGCATAGAACTGCAAGCGGTACAAGCAATTAGACTGAGAATTGCCGTGCTAGCAACACACCCTTGCATTACAGCAGATACACCTTCCTGGAACTGAACCATACTGTTAGGTGGAGAGTTTTAGTTTTATCTTCAAGCCATAAATATTTTAGATTTTAGAGAACAGCACTAATTCTCAGCACCATCCATCGTAGCGTTGTTTTAGGAAGATACGCCGAAATTTTATCTGCATAGTTACTGACTAGAATTTGCCTATCTGAACTAATCATCATTGGTTAGTACTTAAATTCCATGTTTAGAATTGCTTTTTAAAGAGCTATTACTATCCTCTGCTATAGAACTTCTATTTGATTTTTGAAAAAATTCAGTATTACTTCCAAAGATGTTTTCCTGTTCCCTATTCACCGTTATGAGTTCCCTTCTTACACAAATAATTTCAGGAATCAAATCGGATTGCTATATTGAGCAAGCTATGAAGGAGCTAAAAATCAAATAATCGGATTAGTTGGCTCATCCCCTTTATTTGACGAAGTATTACTGTATGTAAAGTTATTTGAAGAAAATCACTGTTTTAGGCGCAAACTATTAACAATTAATGAAGTAAATACTCTATACTATCCTCCACTTTTCAGTATGAGTAGACAAAATTGGAGACGCAACCGTGGTGTTGTACTTACGCCCAAGGGGTTGGAAAAACTTCAGCAGGCAAAGCATAAGTCTGAAATGGAGGAAAATTTTGGAAATAGGTACACTCTTGAGGAAATGAGTGCCAAATCTGGGTTATATACTGGCACAATTTCCAAAGTACTTAATTGCGAAGAAGGAGTTGACAAACGGACTTTTGAAGAACTTTTTAAAGCTTTTAATATAAAACTAGATAAAAGCGACTATTTAAGGTCTAATACGCGTATAGATTGGGGAGAAGCGATATTTCCATCAGTTTTCTATGGGCGTACAGAAGAACTTGCCACGCTAGAGCAATGGGTTCTCAATGAGCGCTGCCGATTGATCGCACTATTAGGAATAGGAGGTATTGGGAAAACGGCGCTGTCTGTAAAGCTTGCTCAACAGATTCAAGAGAACTTTGAGTACGTTATCTGGCGATCGCTACGAGAAGCTCCGCCACCTCAAGCCATCTTGACTAGCTTGATCCAATTCCTATCTGACGAGCAGGTTTCACAAACCAACATCCCACAGACAGTAGGCGATGGAGTATCGCAACTAATTGATTATTTACGCTCATCACGCTGTCTGCTAATACTAGACAATACAGAAGCAATTCTACGCAGTGGTACTCGATCAGGACTTTATCGAGAGGGATATGAGGAATATGCTGAAATCTTCAGACGAGTGGGAGAAGCAGCTCACATTAGCTGCTTGGTGCTGACTAGTCGAGAAAAACCCAAAGAAGTGGGATTCCTAGAAGGAGAAGCCCTACCCATTCGCTCATTCATATTAAGTGGACTAAAATCGGTAGACGGGCAGGAAATCTTTAAAGCCAAGGGGTTATCTGAAGCACAAGATGAATGGGTAGCAGTGATCGAGCGCTATGCAGGTAATCCATTAGCCTTAAAGATAGTTGCTACGACTATTCAAGATATTTTTGATGGAAATATTACTGAGTTTTTGCAACAAGGTACGACTGTTTTTGGAGACATTCACGATATTTTAGAGCAACAGTTTGAGCGCTTGTCAGATTTAGCAAAGGACATCATGTATTGGTTAGCGATTAATCGTGAGCCGATTGCACTCTCACAATTGCGAGAAGATATTGCTTCACCAATACCACCACCAAAATTACTAGAGGCTTTGGAGTCTTTAGGACGGCGATCGCTAATAGACAAAAGCGAAACACTCTTCACACTACAACCTGTAGTCATGGAGTTTGTGACTCAGCAATTGGTAGATAAAGTTTGTGAAGAGATTGGCACTCAGAATTTTGAATTATTCAAAAGTCATGCTCTGATGAAGGCGACTGCCAAAGATTACGTGAGGGAAAATCAAGTTCGCCTGATCCTCAAACCGGTTATTGATGGGCTGCTCACCGCTTTCAGAAGCAAAAGAAATATTGAAAATCATTTAACTCAAATTCTCGCAACTTTACAAAATAAATCTCCGTTAGAATCAGAGTATACAGGTGGAAATATTCTGAATCTGTTTTGTTATTTAAAGACAGATTTAAGCGGCTGTGATTTTTCTTATCTGACTGTTTGGCAAGCAGACCTGCGGAATGTAAATTTGTATAATGCTTCTTTCGCTCACGCTAATCTCGCTAAATCTGTTTTTGCTGAAACCCTCAGTTGTTGTTTTTCCGTAGCCTTTAGCCCTAATGAAAAACTTCTGGCGACAAGCGATACCAATGGTCAGATTCGCTTGTACCAAGTTCTGGATGGCAAACAAATTCTTACCTTAAAGGGTCACACTGCTTGGGTCTGGTCAATCTCCTTCAGCCCTGATGGTAATATTATTGCCAGCGGTAGTGATGACCAAACAGTAAAGCTGTGGAATGTTAACACTGGTGAAGACCTTAGAACTTTGCAGGGTCACAGTGGTACAGTCCGCTCAGTCGCTTTCTGTTCGGATGGTCAAATCCTGGCAAGTGCCAGTGAAGACCGGACGGTGAGATTATGGAATGTGGACACAGGTCACTGCCTCAACACTCTACAAGTAAATAATAAGAGGATGTTGTCAGTCGCCTTTAGTCCAAATAATCCTACCCTAGCTATTGGCAGTGAAGACCAAACAGTAACGCTGTGGAATATCAGCACTGCTAAATGCATCAATACTTTGCAGGGTCATACAGGTTGGGTTTGGTCGGTTGCCTTCAGCCCAGACGGTCAGATGCTAGCAAGTGGTTCTCATGACCATACGGTGAAGTTGTGGGATGTTAATACAGGCCTATGCCTTCATACTTTGCAGGATCATACTAACTGGGTAAATTCAGTTGCCTTCAGTCCAGATAATCAAACGCTGGCGAGTGGCAGTGAGGATCAAACGGTGAAGTTGTGGGATGTTACCACAGGGGAATGCCTCAAAACTCTACAGGGAGATTGGAATAGAGTATGGTCGGTAGCCTTTAGTCCTCAGGGTACGATACTTGCTAGTGTAAATGATAATCAAACGTTGCGCTTGTGGGATATCAGTACTGGTCATTGTTTTAAAACTTTGCAGGGTTATAGCAATAGGGTATGGTCAGTTGCATTCAATCCTCAAGGTACAACTCTTGCTAGTGCCAGTGAAGACCAAACAGTGAAACTGTGGGATGTTAGTACTGGTGAATGTCTCAAAACTTTGCGGGGGCATAGTAATCGGGTGACATCAGCCACCTTCGACCCTCAAGGTACGATTCTTGCTAGTGCCAGTGAAGACCAAACAGTGAAACTATGGGATGTTAGTACTGGTGAATGTCTCAAGACTTTGCGGGGGCATAGTAATCGGGTGACTGATGTCACCTTCAACCTTCAAGGTACGATTCTTGCTAGTAGCAGTGGGGATCAAACGGTGAGACTGTGGGACGTTAGTACTGGTGCTTGCCTTCATACCTTACAGGGGCATACAGGTCGAGTCTGGTCAGTCGCTTTTAGCCAGGACGCTCAGACGCTGGCTAGTGGTTGTCATGACGAAACAGTAAGATTGTGGGATGTCAGCACTGGTCAATGCTTTCGGATTATACAGGATCATGGCTGGATATGGTCAGTCACATTTAATGTGGATGGTCGTGTGCTTGCTAGTGGCAGTGCGGATCAAACAATCAAGCTCTGGGATGTTAGTACCGGTGAGTGCCTTGGAATTTTGCGGGGGCATACTAATTGTGTGTACTCAACCGCCTTTAGCCAAGATGGTCGTATACTTGCCAGTAGTAGTGGGGATCAAACAGTCAAGCTCTGGGATGTTAGTACAACAAGCAGCCTCAGAACCTTCAGCGGACATAGCAAGTTAGTTTGGTCGATCGCTTTTAGTCCTCAAGGTAATATCCTAGCCAGTGGCTGTGAAGATGAGACAATAAAGCTGTGGGATATAGAGACAGGTGAATGCTTGAAAACTCTTAAAAGCTCTAGACCTTACGAGGGCATGAACATTATTGGCGTCACAGGTTTAACTGGGTCTCAAAAAATTGCTTTGAAAGATTTAGGGGCGGTTGAGTATCAAGCAGGGCAAATGCATCTGTGACTTGTTCCTAAGCCAATAGACATCTCCAGAAATTAGTTATGCATTGCCCCAAATCTTTGGTAGGGACAATTCATGTAGACGCACTCGCGTTTGCGTCTCCAAGAGTTGCGGCTACTCTACGAGAACGCCAAAGGCGAACCCGCAGGGGTATTGTCCCTACGTCATTTTTACTCAGATGTCTAATACATAACTTACGATCAGAACATCAAGGAACAGAACCTTGAAAATCTTATAAGTAAACCTGGGATAGAAGTGAAAGTCTTCTCCTACAAAGGTAGTAGTGACCCCGACCTGCCCACAACGACCGAACTCGGAGTTTCGGAGGCTAAAGCTCTTGACAGAGCGCAATCAGAGCTTAGGTTCTCTCTAAACAGGTCGGAAGCGATTAATCTCACCTGAAAGCAGGCTTGCGTAGTACAAATTGCCATCTTCTCCAACGGAGATTTGTACAGGCACCCCTAAATTAGGTATGTCTTCACTGGAAGCAAATCGTTGAACTGAGACAACTTTGCCTTGATCATCGAATTTTACAGCATCGATAGTTCCTTGACTGGAATCAGCAAAGAATAAAGCGTCTTGATAGATTGAGGGGAAAGTAGTCTCTGTATAAAAGTCACCTACAATAATTGCATTAGAAGCAAAATGCTTATAGGCGTAAGTTGGTGCTGTAACAGTTTCACCACTATTATAGAAGGCTTGGGCTGAATCTAACGTAGAATACCTTAGTTCTCGTATATTCACGTAATTACCTTCTGAATCTCTACCACCTTCAAAGTACGGCCACCCAAAGTTAGCTCCTGGTGTTCCAACATTTAGTTCTTCCCAAGTAAACCAGCCAACATCACCAATATAGGGAGTATTGGTTTCCTCATCAATCGTGAAGCGGAAGGGGTTACGCAAACCGTAGTTATAAACTTTGGAACGATTGCTATCGGAGTCACCGTTGTAGAAAGGATTACTTGATAGACCATCACCAGTAATCGGGTCAATCCGCAAAAGCTTACCAGAGAGATTATCGATATCCTGGACGCGAATTGCTCGAGGATCTTCTCCATTGTAGGAAGTACCATCGCCTAAGCTAACAAACAAAGAACCATCAGTTCCAAAGGCCACAGTTCCAACTGAGTGAGATTCGCTATCGGTCGCAATAAAATCCTTGACATTTTGAACTTTATCGAGATTATTCAGGTAATCCTGTATACTCGTAAAACGCTTACCAGTATCTTTGTTAAGAATTCCTGATGGTGCGTAGTTAAGCCCGACATTTGTGCTATTGCCATCGGGACGACTAATATATTCCCAAGTGCTATTGTTGCCTAGCAGTACAACTTCGCTGTCAGCGATCGCAGTAGTGTAATTAGTGTTGGGATCAGCTGTTACCCGAATTAGTCGTGCAGCACGGTTTCCATTTAGGTCAGGGTTGTCCAGTGTGCTATCGGGATTGTTCTTAGGATTGTTTGGATTGGTTTCTGGTGGATCGTAGGTAAACAACAGGTAAACATAGTCGCTACCCTTGCCAAAATCTGGATGTACAGCGATGCTTAACAAACCGCGATCGTTCGTATCATTTACCTGTCCAGAAATATCGATAAATGGTGTTAATGATAAGGTGCCGTTGTTCAACACTCGCACTAAACCATTCTTCTGGGCAATGAACATCAGCTTATTGTTAGGACTCCAGTCAAAAGATGTAGGTTGAGTTAAACCAGAAGCCACCGATTCTAAAACAAGGTTACCTGGATCATCATCGGTAATAGTGATTGTTGTCTCTTGAGTACTTAATGTCACCCCAACTGCGTTACTAAACTTCAAAGTAAACGTTTCATTTGGTTCTGTAGTCGTATCATTTACAAGGTCTATAGAAATCGTCTTGGTAATTTCTCCGGCTAGAAAGTTCAAAGTTCCACATACAGCCTTGTAGTCAGATCCAGCTTTACCAGTTCCATCCACGGTTGTATAGCTGACACTAGCAGCCTCTAAACCGTTACCCCGTGTAACTGTCACTCTAGCAGAACCATCTTTCTCGCTAACTACTGGCTGAGTAAACTCTATATCAGAACTATCATTATCTTGAATCGTAATTCCGATAGTTCTTTGGACTCCTAGTGTTGCTCCCTCTGGCTGATCGATCACAAAACTAAAGGTTTCATCTGGTTCTGCTAAGGAATTATCATTGATCGGAACAAAGACCTGTGTGCTGCTTTGTCCTGGTTCAAAAGTAATTGTTCCACTGGTTTCAACATCTGCAAAGCCGTAGTCAACTCCTACTTTAGCAGTACTAGAAAAGGTGGCATACTTAACTGTAGATATGCCGCTTAAATCACCACTCCGCAGCAGAGGGATGGATACAGCAGCATCGGATTCGTTCACGTTCAAAGTTATGGAACCCGATCCTATAGTAATGGCGGTCTGAAGGGCTGGTGAATACAGTTGAGGCTGAAGAATAATTTCCTGTGTATTGGCCTGACTATATAGTTGAGACTGAGGAATAATTTCCTTGGTTTGAGAGGCGCTTGACCAAGACAGTTGGGAAACGGCATCGTAACCATTTTCATAATATTCCAGTTTAATATCGTACTTTTGACCTGCAATCAGTGCGATCGACCCACTATGTTCTGTGGTCGATTGATCGACAAACTGATCGATTAGCAGTTGATTATTTACCCACACTCGCACACCATCATCACTACTGGTATAGAAGTTATAAACTTCGTCGTACTCGGCTTCTACTTGACCTGTCCAACGCACTGAGAAGGTATCTGCACCAATGAGCGGATCTGGAGAATTATTACCCCAGATGAAGTCTACGTTTGGATCTATGCGAGTTACCTTCAGGTTGCTAAAGTCGATGTTGTCGTAATATTCTGCTTTGAGTCCATCTCCCTGAGAAACCAAGGCGCTAGCGCTAGCGTAAATACTCGGTTGTGCCTGATAGAGGGTTGTTGGAGATAATTCATCAACAATTACTGAACTTGTAGGTTTTGTTGAGAATTGATCAAGACCTGTATTCTGCAAATTATCCATTGAAATACATACCTCACAATATGGAGCTAAAACTAATGCCATTATTAAGTAGGTCAGCGTAATTAAAGCTAACTAGCTAAGGCTGTTATTTGTCGTTTGTCACTTGTACTGAGCGACTTGCCTTGCCCTTAAGAGCAGGAACCGCGAACGCAAGTGCGTCTCTAAGAGTTGTCGAAAGGAGTCGTTGGCGTGGTCATTGAGCGTAGTCGTACCACTTCGTGGAAGCAAGCTACCAAGCTACGCGCAGCGTCTCTAAGAGTTGTGCAGCCTCTCCAAGAGTTGTATTGATCATTAGTAAGGATTTTAAGCCCATTTACGTTTCGTAACATACTTGGGTTTTTTCGCGCCAACTTACTTAATGCTTCAGGACTAATTGTTTTGTACTACATTTTGAAATTCAAAATGGGAGTTAATTTATTTATAGTTGCCTAGACGCTTACCATTTGGATCGCACTTTGGTCTTCCCCGATTCTTTGGAAAAATATCTCAAAGCATCTGAATACCACCAGATACCGGTAAGTAAACTCCATTAATAAATCTCGCTTCATTAGATGCAAGCATGAGAATGGCTCCAGCAATATCTTCTGGCATCGCATTTCTCCTTAATGGAGTTGCCTGAGCCGTCTTTTCCCTATATTCTTCAGGAAGAAAGACAGTGGCTTCAGTCAAAGTTAGACCAGGAGCGATGGCATTGGCTCGAATCCCTAAAGGGCCTAATTCTAAAGCCAAAGTTTTGATAAAAGCGTCTAGTCCTGACTTAGCTGTAGAGTGAGCTATAAAACCTTCAGAGGGATAACGAGACAAACCAGTGCTAATAGCTACAATGCAACCACGTTTATGTTCGATCATTGAGGGAACAATAGCTTTACAAGGGTAGAAAACTCCTTTAAGTTCTCCCAGTAACTTTTCTTCAAAATCTGACCATTGGTAGTTTATGAAGGGAGCAACCGTAAATGTTCTGTTAGCACAGAGTACAAGGGTGTCAATCGAACCAAATGCTTCTGATACCTGCTGCACCATTTTCTTAACTTGCGCTTCATCTGTGACATCAGCTTGAACCGGAATAGCTTTACCATCACTGGCTTCTATTTCGCCTACAACTGATTGAGCCGCTTCATGGTTGTTGTAATAGTTAATGCCGACTGCTGCTCCATGGTGGGCTAAGAGTTTAGCTGTAGCCGCGCCAATTCCTCGACTAGCTCCAGTCACCAAGGCTACCCGACCTTTCATTAACTTAGTTTCTTCAGAGTACTTTCCGTCTTGAGTGGATATCGCAGTCATTTAAATGCCTCCTACTTAATATCAATACTCTGGAAAAAATTAGGCGCTTTCTTGTCGATTCCCTCAACTAAAAATTGTCCGGAGTATTGTTAATATCAATGTCTAATTTAATTTTGCAAATTCTCAAACATCTGGCAGGTCTTTTCAAGCTGAGGGCTTTTCGTCGTCATCCGTGTAGGTTAAAAAACCTCAGCAAAAGCGGACTTAGTTTAAAAATCGACCTCATGTCTCAACTTTTAAGATTCTGAACCAGAAAAAACAAGAAAATAACACACCTTGAAAGGGCTAGTTCTATCAACGCCAAGAAACTAAAACTCGCAGTCTCAGCCCCAGCCTTCAGACATAGGTGCGATCGCTCGACTGAGGTCAACAGAGATATCAATGCACGGTATATCCTCCATCAATCATCATATTGTGCCCCACAACGAAGGAAGCCGAGTCCGAACACAACCACACCACGGCTTCTGCAATCTCTTCTGGTTTGCCACTACGTCCTATGGGATGCATTGCTATCATCTGGGCGAGTTGATGCGCGGGAATAGTTGCCAGCATTTCAGTCTCAATTGCACCAGGACTGACGGCATTTATCCGGATACCGAATTTAGCATACTCCATTGCAGCAGATCGGGTTAAAGCGATAACCCCAGCTTTACTGGCACAGTAGCTAGCATAGCCCGCGAAACCGACGACACCACCTATGGAAGCCACGTTCACAATTGCGCCGCCACCTTGGATCAGCATCTCCCTGATCTCATACTTGAGGCAGAGCCACGTTCCTTTAAGGTTCACGTTAATTACATGATCCCAGTCTTCTTCTAATATATCGGTAAGCAGACCAGTAGATGGGATACCAGCGTTATTGAAGGCACAATCCAGACGACCATAGGTATCCACGGTTTTGTTAACCAGTGCCTCTACTTCAGCAGCTTTTGACACATCGGTTTTGACGAAAATAGCTTCGCCTCCTGCCTCTTGTATTTGACGTACAATTTCCTCTCCCTCGGTAATCCGACGACTGGCAGCCACAACCTTTGCTCCTGACTGTGCAAGTGCTAGCGCTGTTGCTCGACCAATACCTGATGAAGCCCCAGTCACCAGTGCGACTTTTCCATACAATTGCCTTAGCATGGGTGTGTTCCTTATTTATGGAAAAAGTAAAAAAGATTTGAACCGAAATCGCTTGCAACAATATTTAAGGCATCTTTGTTCTGATCTGCCTAGATTTATCAAGAAAGGCAGAGGGCAGGAGGCAGAAGGAATACTGCCCTCTGCTCTTTGCTGTGAACCATTGCGGAGCAAGGGTTTAAGTCCCCCACTGAACTGGAGTTCAGTGGATCTAAGTCAGGAGGGGTCAAACTCCTTTGGAGCTGGTTCCTTCTGCCCTCTGCCTCCAGCATAGCTGCCTTCTTCAACTATGAGGTTCTCCTCTGTGCTTCCTCATATCTCTTCTGTAAATTTTGAGTCGGGTGCTTGTGGGGCTGCGGACTTAGCGTCACATCACCCCAGCGCATTACAATTGCAGAAGCAGAACTGGCTGCACCAAAGCCATACATCAAAACCAAGTCATTTTCACGAATCTTATCTAACTGTGCAGCATGGTACAGATTGGCTAGGGACAGTGTTGGCCCAATGTTTGCATAGAAAGGGTAGACATTGATTGTCCGTTCTGGGTCAATACCCAGTATACGTATACAGAAGTTGGCAAACCAAGCCGTAGGTGTATTGAAAATAAAAAAGTCAATTTGCTCTAGCGTCACATTCGCAGCAGCGATCGCTCCTTCGCAACATGTACGAAGAAGCCCCACAGCCGTTTCGCCGATCACTTTGTTCGTGCCCTTCAGCACCTGCATACGCAGATGTGGATTGCCCTGCTCATCTTGAGTGAGTTTAAAAGGAAATTGGTCACACAATACGCTGGTATTAACGGTCTTTGATCCCAAGAAACCTTGGGTAGGTTTGAGAGCGCTAACTAGAAAAGCTCCAGCGCCGTCGCTAAAAAACCACGAAAGAGTATCGTCTTGATCAAAAAAACGAGAGTATGTACATGAAATGACCACCAGCGCATGGCGATACCCTCCACTTTTTACCAAAGCACAAGCAGTTTCCAGCGCCACCGGAGTACTAGCGCATGTTGCATCCAGATTCCATGCAGCACAGGGTATACCGAGTTGACGAGCCAGAAAAGCTGCATTGCCAAAGCCTATTTGTTCAGGTAAGAACGAGGCAACGAGTAGAATATCTACGTCATCGGGAGAAAGCTTGGCCGCATCAAGGGCATCGATTGCTGCGCGATACTCCAATGTTAGCGATGACTCGCCAGGCCCAAGCATCCACCGCTCAACAGTACCACGGAAGGGGTCTTCGAGATAGGGCATCATCTCTAACTCATACTCGTTGCTAGGAGTGAAGTTACCTAGCGAAAACAGCCTTGCCAAGTTTTTTTGCTCGATACTTGCGAGCAGATCCGGGTAATTTTCTTTGTAATCATCTTTGGTCAGTCTAATACTAGGAAAGCTCAATGCGAGTGAACAAATGCCTACTGAGGGATACATCATCTCTAATTTCCTCTTAATTATTCGTAGTTCCCTGAGAAATTAAGTTATGAATACGACTCCCAATCGGCGCAGGCTGGGTAGGGTCGATGATCACATCAACAACGAATGGGCCTGTGGAGACAAGTGCTTTCTCTAGTGCTGCTTGAATGTCAGACTCCCTTTCAACACGGATGCCATCAGCTCCCATCCCCTGGGCAATCTTGACGAAATTTGTCTGTGAAATCTTCGCGTCTATAGCCTCGAACCCTAGCATGGCCATTCCCTGATCGCACATATTGTAGCGAGAGTCGTTAAGTACAATCCAAACAGCGGCAATCTGATGTTGCACGGCTGTGCTGACTTCACTATTCATGAGCATGGCGCCATCCCCAACGATCGCAACAGCCTTGCCATTCCGTGCCAGTGCGGCACCTACGACGCCCGTTACAGCATGACCCATAGCCCCAAACCCAGGACTGACACGGTAACGACCGGGTTTTGTAAATCGCAGCATGTGATTTCCCCAAGCAAATGAGTTACCAGCCTCAGTCATCACCACTGCATCGCTTCCCTCGACAATTACCTGTTGAATCGCATTCATGAGTACCTCAGGTCTTACCAGACCACTATCCCGTGGATTGATAACATGGTTCTCAGGTTTTGGTAATGGCGGGGCTGTTGACCGACTAGGACGCTCTGGAAAGTATGAGAGCAGCGCCTTGACAAACAATGCCACGTCAGATTGGATGGCAAACGTCTCGGCTAATGGATATGCTGTCCCCGGTACTTCCGGGTCGATGTCAACATGCACTAAGCCTCGTGAGGGGATCATCACAGGATTCCAAAACGAGGTAAATTCACCTAGCCGTGTTCCTAATACCAGCGTGTGCAATGGAGGCTGTTCTTGCATATATTTCAGAACAGATTTATGTCCAGCAAAGCCTGTAACGCCTACAAATTGAGGATGATCCTCTGGAAAAATACCTTTGCCACGCGACGAACACATCACCGCAGCCCCTGTTCTCTCGGCAAGCTGCTGGATTTCTTGTGCAGCACCTCGCGCACCGAAGCCGACCCAGATTGCAAATGAACCTTCAGACAGCAATCTGGCACATTCTTTAATCGTTTCCTCACTAGCACTGAGTGGAGCATGACAGAAACTGACTTGTGGCAACGCTTTGTTGAGCAAACTATTCTGGATAGCTGTAGGAATACTCAAATGGGCTACAAAACCTCCGGGTCGTTTTAGACCTGAAGCCAGTCTGTGATAAATTTGTGGAAGTTCATCACTGCATTCAAGGGTAGTCGCATAATGAAACAGTGTTCCTGAGGTAAAAAGACCTGCGTCGGACATTGTGTAGGCGCTGGTTTCTTGAAAAGCCCAGTGTCCACGCTGCGATGTCGAGGTCGAAGGAGACAATAAAATTACCTTAGCGCCCTCCCACCGGGCGGCGAATAGCCCGGTCAGAGCATTGGTAATTCCTGGGCCAGTTGTAGTAAACACTACGACCGGGCGTCCACTAATAAAGTACGACTCGACAGCTGCAAAAACCGCTCCAACTTCGTGGCGAAAGTGAAGCACTCGGATTTGGCTATGCTGTAGTGCGGCCCAGAGGGGGGCGATCGCACCTCCTGAAACACCAAACGCATCTGTGACTCCCATCTCTTCCAGCATCTTAACCACTGTCTCGGCTACCGAAAAACAAACATCCCTCTGCCTGTTAGGGAGAGGGATGTTCGACTCACTGTCCTGCTGGACATCAAGAAAAGGTAAATTCAGCCAAAATGACAAGGATAATGACAAGGATGATGACAGCATTCGAGATCGGGATGCCTGTTTAAGTGAGTCCATCTGTTTAGCCTTATTTGTGACTAGATTCTGACGTTTAGCGTTCATAGTAGAAACTTAGCCCTACTTATTTAGCAACTCTTCAGTAAAGGTAGTAGCTGAATAGCACGAAGTTAGAATCAAACCCTTGGGTGTAGGAAACAAGAAAGCAAAATAAAACTAAGCACGGACATTAACAAACCTGTGGCTCACTAAACCCCACACCCAAAAACCTTTTAGCTAAAGGCAATTTCTTAACCATGTAAAGGTGTAATACTGTTTCACTTTAAGATTGATACAAATAGGGGGCAGGGGGCAGGGAGCAGGGGGAAAAAATTAAAAAGCAGTCATTTGTATCAGGCATTTCGTGAAATGGTGTAAACTGACGAATTTTCATCATTTTAGGGATTTAATTCTCAAGCATTGATGTTTGTTGACAATTAAATAACCGAACATGGTGAGCATGAAAGCGATCGCTTTCATTTTTCTAAAAGCCAAGACTTCGGAGATAGTTGCAATCACCTTAACAGGGCTAAAGATTTGCCCTTAATCTTAGTGCTGTTCGATAGCACCCCACATATATGCAGAAAATTGAACAATTTAGGAAATACCTGAACGAAGCTATCAGATACTTATCCTCAGTCTTGCCTCGGCCGCGATCATCATTCTAATTGTGTTGTAACGCATTCCTCACTATCTTGAAGTAACTCCTAGGCAGCAGATTCAATCTGATACCGTCTGAGATAAAACCAAGATAATATTTAATTATCAGACACGACACAACTTCATATTTTTTCAATATCCTCAGATGATGATATGTAGTGCTGAACTATTGTAAGTCTATAACTCATAATGGTCTCCAAAAGTCCCATTGGCTAGCTACAGCATGATCTTTTGATTCTGGCTTATTGAAACTCATTCGAGTTGTATTACTCTATTTGTCTGAGCTAGAAAGCTTTTTCTAGTTTAACATTGCATCTTTCATTACTAACTTACATATATAAATTCAATATGAAACGTCCTCTTAAATTTACTTTACATACAGAAATTCAACAATATTTAAAACTTTAATCAAGTTAAGAACAAGAAATTGACCAGGGAGTTATAGAGTTTCCTTAGAGACCATTGATCAAGTAAATCTTTAGACAGCTAGGCGGCGTAGCATAAGTAGCATAATAGGAGTCATAACTGCATATATGGCAACCTCACTCATTTGCGGTCAGATGCTCATAATCTTTGCTCAAATGACGATATTGGTTAAACCAGCCAAAAGTTCGTTCTACTACCCAACGCTTAGGTAAAACCTCAAACTCAAAACTAACACGACGCATCACTTCTACCGAGCTTGAATTATTAACCATGACTTGCATAAGCAGCAAGAACCCTTTCTGGGGCATTTTCTTTACTAACTACAACTTTGAGCAACAGTCCTAAACTATTAACTAAGGCCTGTCGCTATCAACTCCATTCCCCCATGAGCGACTGGCGTTGGAAACCCTACTAAGAGCGCTGTCTCACCACCCTACGGGTGTCTACAAGTCTGGCGACCGAACGCACTGGCTCCCTTTTTTCCGTGAACCTTTTTTAGAACCTCGCTTTATCAGCACTGAATTTAGACAAGTATGGTTTGCCTTTAAACATAAACAAAAAACCCGATCTTGCCTAAGTTCATGGTCAACAACTTGATTTTTACTGGTCAAGACGATTTGGAACTGGCAAGCTAAACGAAGAAACGCAGCGAGCTTTTTATCAGTAGTTTGTATTAAAGAAGCAAGCAAATGAAAAAATTAATTGTGTTCGTGGTATCAGAATGAGCCTACTAGACCAAAGAAGTCACATTTATCATATTGAGTGGGAATAAGCTAAGACTACTTTCATTAAGTACATATAAAGTTTTTTTTAGGGTAATGAGAAGTTGATTTTCTCCAACTTTGACCCTATGAGTCGAAAAGCATATTCAACCGATATTACAGATGCAGAGTGGGAACTACTTCAATCCTTAATTCCACCGATCAAAACAGGTGGACGGCCTCGGACTGTGGATATGCGTGAGATTATCAACGCTATCTTATATATCCAGAACAGTGGTTGTTCTTGGAGGTTGCTTCCTCATGACTTGCCTCCTTGGCCAACAGTTTATCATTACTTCCGGACTTGGCGTCGCTCTGGAGTATGGAAAAATATGAATCAAGCTCTTAAGAGAAGAAAAAACAAAATACTTTAATGAAAAAAGAGAATTAATGACTTCAATTTATCAACTTCAACCAGAGGCACTATGGAAAAGGTTTTAAACAGAGATTTTAAAAAGGTCAGAGGATATTTTTCAAAAATAAATTCTCTCAACCCAAACAGTTTACCTAAATCAATAACTATTTTAGGTGCAGGAATTTCCGGTCTGGTTGCTGCTTATGAACTAAAAAAGCTTAACTACGAAGTCAAAATATTAGAAGCAAGCAACCGAATTGGAGGAAGAATATGGACTTATAGATTTGATGATGAAAATATAACGGCATATGGAGAGCTTGGTGCTATGCGCCTTCCTTTCAATCACGAATTCACTCATTACTATATCAATGAAATGGGGTTACAGTCTCAGTTGAAGAAGTTTGTAACTATTTTTAAGAATAATGAATGCTTCCTTGATATAAAGGGAAAAGTATGTCGATTAAAAGATGTTATCAACGAGATTTATCCCAGCTATGAATTTTCTAAAAACAGAAAGTTCAAATCCAAATATACCGAACGGTTTGCATCTGCACTCAAAACAATAGTGGATGCTATGTCTCCTAAAGAGATACGCGAACTGTTTGAAACAGATTTGCATAACTATTTATTAGATGAATTAGATTATTCACTTGAGCGCTGTTCTATTGAACTGAATGATGAGGAATTTTCCCCTAACAATGTATTGCCGCTGCTCTCCAAATTGAGAGGTAGATGTGAAGATGTGCTAAGAACTTATATGCGGCATATTATCCTCGAATCCTCTAGCGACCTTTATCAACTTGCCGGGGGTATGAACCAGCTTCCTGATGCGATCGCTAATCATTTAAAAGATGACATCAGATTGAATGCAGAGGTTACGGGGATCAGCCTTGAGGACAATAAGGTCAAAATTACTATTAATGGCAATG
This sequence comes from Mojavia sp., assembly GCF_059505145.1. Taxonomy (NCBI): domain Bacteria; kingdom Bacillati; phylum Cyanobacteriota; class Cyanophyceae; order Nostocales; family Nostocaceae; genus Mojavia; species Mojavia sp. Next base: position 153,973 of record NZ_JCACKA010000034.1, on the reverse strand, counting down.
AGCAATTATACAGCGATACTGTATTATGCACCATACCATTTAGCGTTTTGAGAGAAATTAAGTTAGATGGCTTTTCAAAGGAAAAGCTAGATGTCATTCACAACCTCACTTATGTTGGTGCTACTAAAGTACTGTTCTATTGCAAAGACAGATTCTGGGAAAAAGACAAATATCAAATTAAAGAAGGAGCTTCCGTAAGCGATCGGGTAATTCGCCAATTATATTATCCTCTTGCATCCCAAGATAATTCCTCTTTTAAGCAAGAAAATCCTGGTGTTTTACTTGCTAGTTACGTAATTGGTGAAGATTCCACATATCTTGCCGAACTTAGTCATCATGAACAGATCAATCTGATTAAAAGAAGCGTCAGCAGATTTCATCCAGAGATTGAAACTGAAGATATGGTTCAAGATGTTGCTGTTATTTCATGGGAAAAGCACAAATGGACTCGTGGATGTAGTGGTGTGATGTGGCTTGGTAGATCGAAATACAATGTTGAAGCCGTCACCAAACCGGAAAAAAAGCTGTATTTTGCAGGCGAACATTGTTCGATGGATAACGCCTGGATAGAAGGGGCAATTACATCTGCCCTGAGCCAGGTAGAAGAAATTGTTCAACTTCAGACTAGAACAATATTGTTAGAACCTTCAGTTGTGTAAACCTGACTGTTTCTTACAAAAACAACTAAATTTGATACTAATATTTCAGGAGTTGAAGATTATGGTTAGCACAGAAATTCCAGCAGTTCAACGCTTGTACGACAGATGGGTGGAACTAGCCCCGTCACTTTGCGAAAATATCGATTTGGTAGACGCTTGGACAAAAGAGTCAACAGACCTCATCATTTCTACTTTTTCTGATTTGGAAGCAAAAAAAGTTCTAGATATTGGCTGTGGCCCAGGTGATCCCACTTTATCATTAACAACATTAGTAGGTGAAAAGGGTGAGATAGTAGGTCTTGACTTCGTTTCCCGATTTATTGAAGAACTAGAAAAGCGCGCTACCAGCAAAAATCTCAAAAACATATCAGTAAAGCTAGGTAATTCTCTAGATTTGCCCTTTAAAAATGAAAGTTTTGATGCTGCCTGCTGTCGTTTTGGGATGCAATATTTGACTAATGATTTAAAGATTAGACAACTCCAGGAAGCCTATAGAGTATTAAAAAAAGGTGGCGAGATTGTCGTTGTTGATTGGGGTGAAGAAGCACATGGCGAAATCAAAAATGTTTACCTAGATGTATTGACAAAGCACACAGCAACAAAAAATGTAGACAAAGCTTCAACAGATTTTAATTTGATTACTGCTTTAGACTTTGCCCGATTACTTAAAAGTGTAGGTTTCTTAAATCTTCAGTGGGACTACGCCGAAATCCACTGGCGTTGGCAAGGTACACCTGTGACTTTCTGGAATTTTATCAGGAGTATGTCTCCTCAGATGGATTCAATCTTCGCCAATATTCCAGAGGAAACAGCTAATCAAATTCATGAAGAAATTCATCGGAATGTAGCAAAATACTACGATGGTTATTTTGTGTCCATACCAGCAAAAAATATTGTTGTCAAAGGAGTTAAGTGATATGAATAAAAATCATAACTTTCAGCCACCTTTGTTACCAGTTCAATGGAGTTCAGCGTACATCACTTACTGGTCACCGATGAAACAAGGAAATTTTATTTCTTCAGGGTCTGTCTGGTTCGACTACGAATCGGAAGTCTATAGAATAGACGGTATTTTTAATCCTTGGGATGTTGAAAAGACGGGCTATCAGTTATGGATGTCAGAAGTCACTTTTTACGGTCAGGGCAAGAGCCTTGTTTACAAGCTTCCTTATCACATTAAACAAGAGGATGACGTAACTGAAGCATTTAGCTATGACGTTGCTGAACTTGAAGCTCAGGAAGTTAAGGCTAACAACTCAATTGTTCCAAGGGACATTTTGATTACTGGAAAAGCCACCTTCAAAGGAACTGAACAGATATTAGGAATAGAAGTCGATTGCTGGGAATTTGATCGGGACAATTCCTTTAATATGCATCGCTTCTATCTGAAGAAAGGCAGCAATGAATTGGTGAGGATGCAACAGTTCAAGAACGGGCAAATGCTAATTCGTGATTTACCCAATCCTTCAACTGAGCAAATTGACCAAAAAGTTTTTAAGTATTGAGGGAATTTTCCTCATGAGTATTTTAAATTTTCCGAGAATTCATTTTTCAGGGTGGTGTCGTTTTCACGAGCCTACCGGAAACCAGAATAAGGCTGGAAATATTGACTTAACAACTAACGAAATCTACATGGGTCAGAAACGAGTTGACTCCTCTGTAGCTCCAGAAGCTTTTTACGAGTACTACTCTCATCTGGGAATAAAATACAACCGTGAAGGTCAAGAAGACCCAGAAGGCATATTTAGCGAAGCTGCTGGTCGTGATTTAGAAGGGAATAGCAGGGTTTCGTGGAATGCCAAAGTGGTAAGCACACAAACCAGATTTGGAGTCATAAACACTGATGACCCTTTGGTTGGTAGAGCGGTTGATTTATGGGGACACTACAATGAGTATCTAGCTACCACCTTTAACCAACCAAAAGTAGTAGAACTAGATTCTGCCTCCCAGTGGACTAGACAGATTTATGCAGGGCATTTTACCTTAGGCCGAGAAGCTTCTATCAGTTCTAATCACTTAATCAATGGTGGTGTCCAGAAAGTTCACCACGCCCGGTGGCATAAAAATAATCACATCATCAATTTTCCTCAACACTGGAATGATGAAGAGATTAACAAGGCTGCGGTCTATCAGTTCGTGCTGGAAAAAGACCAAGAGCATTTCTATTTAAATAGTGATGAGTTAGATTCTGATGCATTAGTAGCTTTTCAAGAAACTCTAAAACATGAGGCGGCGAAAGGCATTGTTGTCCAATACTGTTTGTTCAATGCTAGTGAACCAATTCAACCCAATACACCAACTTGGTACAGTTTAGTCGGTACTGTAGGGATATGGTATGGGGAGCGAGAAATGGCTACTTATCCGGCAGGAAGGGTGCTTCACCCATTACAGGATGTAGCCAGTCAGAACCTTGTGGAAGGTTGGGGTACTCTTTCGGTTGAACTTTTCCAAGGACACTTGAGCTTAAACATGCCAATCGCACTTCCTATTGATGGAAGGCCACCATCACACTCAAGTGGGCCTCTTCCTGAGCATGGAGAGTTCTATAGTCCGCACGACTTATTCCTTTTTTGCCAAGGTATCGAAGATCCTTTAACCTTTATCTCTGTTAAAAATTTGCAAAAGCATTTTTATTACCAGACATCGGGGATTTTTGATTTTGAATACTTAATTAAACTTAGCGACGAACATTGGGAACAAATTTTTCAAAGTTCTTTGTTTATCGCTATCCAAGACAACCAAGGAAACTTTATCCCAATATTGCAAGAAAAAGAGATTATCATTCAAGCAGATCGAGCCAACATTTACCTTGAAATTCCTTCTGAGGAAAAAGGAATATTTTTCGATGAGAGCATCGAAATCCGAAGTTTTATCAGAGGGATGCCGCACACCGTCAATAATATCCATTTACACCAAGTTTATAATCCGGCTAATTTTCCCTTTAAAGTTGAAGAATTTAAACAGGAGAATTTACCGGATAGTAAAGAACACAAACTATGCCTTGTCAAATGTAAGTATGTAGAAAACAGCAGTCATTTTCAGACAGAGTTAGAGTTTAGTACTAATGAAAAAGGTAGGGCGACAATCACATTTCGAGGGCTGAAAAGTGGCGGAGGGCGAATTATTTTTGCAGTTGGAGAAAGCGAAAATCAATTTATTCAGACCTTGTTGGAGCATGATCCTTTTGAGGTTTATGATGACAGTAACCAACTGAATTTTTGGAACAAGGCGAATGTTATACATATCAAAGTGCTACCTCATGACTGGCATTTAATAGATGTTCCACAGTCTGACGTAGACTTTAAGTTAATGTACGAGCATGTTCTGCAATTTTATGAACTGCTCTATCCTTTTATGAATCGCGAAATCTTTAGTCTTGGCAACAAAGCCAGAGTAGAATCTTTCTCTTTACTATCCTGGCAGATGTGCGATCCTATCAACAGAGATAAATCCTATTACATGCCTCCTACCAGGGAGTTATCTTATCCTAAAGCTTTGCTTTTTAAAAAGTTCTTGATGAATGTTTCGCAAATCGGTTATCTGCCTTGTTGTCACAAAAAGGCTGTAAAAGATGATTGAGATTAAAGAAGAAATCACCACTGCTGAAGAGATAATAGTTGCTCTTAAAGATGCAGTGGAATTAGAAATGTCTTTGATGCTTCAGTATCTCTATGCTGCTTATTCCATACCTAATCTAGTGAGTGGACAGGAATACGTAAAGCGGGGTATCTGGAAGCCAGAACACTTGAAATTCATGTGTGGTGACGGTGAAGAAAGAATGAACCAGGGTATCCGAGGTGTTATCCTTCGGATTGCTAGGGAAGAAATGATACACTTCCTGATGGCTAATAACCTTTTAATGGCTGTAGGCGGTTCTTTTCACACTTGCACACCTGACTTTTCAAAGCTGTCAAAATTTTACCCTCTTGGTGTAGAAATGGCACTTGAGCCATTCTCTGAGAACTGTGTAAAACGATTTATCTACTTTGAATGGCCCTCTTATTATCAAGACAGAACAGTTCCAGGACACAGCAATAATGGGAAAACGACTTATAGTAGCGTTAGTCAACTTTATCAGAAAATCAGGATAGCTTTAGTAAATAATCCTGAATTAATTTTGGTTGAGAAGAATAAGACTGGAGGTGAACATCATCTATTTTTAAATAAAAAGACGAACACACATCACCCGAATTATCAATGTCAGGTAGATGATTTAGATTCAGCTTTATTTACTATCGACCTAATTACCGAACAAGGTGAAGGAGCCAATGCACAGGTCGAGGTGTTTGAGGATTCGCACTTTCACAAATTTCAAAAAATTCATCACTACCTACAGGAATTTAATTTACAAGGTGATTGGTTTCATGCTTATCCAACATTAAGAAATCCTAGCATTGCTCGTAGACCTGGGACTAATCAGGTACTGAATGAAGAAACTGCCGAAGTAATGCAGATTTTTAATGGCTGCTTTGAAATCAGTATGCAAATGATGGTTCAGCATTTTGGGAAAAGACCTACAGAGTCTCTGAGGATGTCTAGATTAATGAATACTTCCTTAGAAATTATGGCTGTATTGCTGCGTCCACTGGCAATTTTGTTGATGACTTTGGAATCAGGAATACCAGGGAGAACTGCTGGCCCTTCTTTTGAGTTGTCACAACCTATCCAGTACATACCCTACGATAAAACAGCACAAAAGCTACTCGTTTATAAGTTTGAAAAGCTTTATGCAAAGGCTCAAAAATTAAAGGTTGTTCCAGATACGATTCAGGAGTTATTGCAGTTTTTTATCGGCTTTACTCAGAATATTGATTGAACGAAACGTACTTAGCGATCGCCCTAAAAATAGGAGTTGAAAATGGTTGTTGTAAATATCAAGAAGTTAACCAGAGAAGAAATTATCGAAAACGCACGACAAATAAGAGACGAAGTTGCTAAAGTAGCGATCGAAACTGAAAAACGAGGAAATATTTCGGACGAAATTGTGAAAAAGCTTTGTGAAGCAGGCTTTTTCAGCGCGATGACTCCCTCAGAGTTCGGTGGACATGAAATGCCTTTGGATGTTGTGTTTGATGTTTGCGATTATATTGCACAGGGATGTGTTTCCACAGCTTGGGTCACCTGCTTGGTGTCGGTACACAACTGGATGGTAGGATTATTTCCTTGGGAAGCTCAAAAAGAAGTTTTTGCAGATAATAATTACAATTTAGTTTCTGCCACTTTTAGTCCCAAAGGCAAAGCAATCAAAACACAGGATGGATATACTCTTAGTGGAAGGTGGCCTTTTATTACTGGAGTTAAACATGACTCTTGGGTAATTGTTGGAGGTATGTATTTACCTAATTCCACAGATGAGAAGCCTGTACCAAAAGTTTTTCTACTTCCACAAAAAGAAGTGGAAATATTAGATACTTGGTATGTTTCAGGAATGAAAGGAACCGGCAGCAACGATATTCAAATAAATGAGGTATTCGTTCCTGAGTACAGAGTAGCAAATCTCATCGATCTGCTAAACGGTAATTCTCCAGGTTCTAAAGTTTTAAAGAGTACTAATTTCCAATGGTGCGTTGCACCGGTTACTGCTTTATCAGGAACGGCTCCGGCTATTGGTGCAGCCAAAAGAGTCATCCAGATTTACAAAGATAAACTGCACAGTTTTTTAGACAAGAATGTAGAGGTCAGACAAACAGCTCTTGTCAGACTATCAGATATCATGGTCAGGTTGGAAACAATGGAACTGTTAATGCAAGACAGTATTAAGGATATGATGCTCAAAACTGAAACAGCATCCTTGACCTTGAATGACAGAGCCAAATACAGGGTGCAGTGTACATTAGCGGTGAAAGAATGTAAGTCGATTATCAATGAAGTCCTAGATGTGATGGGATCGCGATCGCATTATTTAACTGAAGAATTACAGCGTTTTGCACGAGATATTGCCATGATTTATTCCCATATTATGCTCGATTTTGATGGTGCTAACGAAGTCTATGGCAAGCTACAGCTGGGATTACCACATAACACTCCAATTATTTAGGTAGCCCAATAGTCTTTTTAAGGTGGTGAAACCCATTCTCATCAGGACTTACGCAAAAGATAACGAAAGTAGCGGTAATTTATGAATTACCGCTACGCAAGGATAAGCTTTTCGGTCAGATCTTGCGTAAGCCATGTCTCATTTTTGGCTTCATAACTTGTAAAACATCCTCTTAGGTCTACTGCAATGGCTCGTTTTCTTATAGGTACGATCCCCGCTTTTGGACACGTCAACCCAGCCTTGCCCATTGCTCGTAAGCTAGTAGAGCGCGGTCACCAAGTGTGGTGGTATACAGGGATTGGTTTTCAATCTCAGGTGGAACAGACTGGCGCTCGCCACGTTCCCATCCGTACAGGCATTGATTTCACTGTACCAGACACTATCCCTGAATCTTTAAAAGAAGAAGGGTTTTCTTTAAAGGGACTGGCACAGTTTAAGTTCTGCCTCAAGCACCTTTTTGTTGACTCAGCAGCAGCGCAGTTAAAAGACCTTACCGAAATATTGCAAAAGTTCCCAGCTGATGTTGTTTTATCCGATTTGTTTTTCTTGGGAGCCTCTTGGGTTCATAAAAAAGGAGGGCCGCCTTGGGCAACTTTAGGTACAACTGGGCTATTCTTCAGCAGTTGCGATACAGCTCCTTTTGGATTAGGAATGCAACCAGACGCTTCAGCACTCGGACGTTTTCGTAATTATTGGTTGAACAGGTTCCAGCAATTCCTCTTCAAAGATGTTACCGTCTATTTAGACCAAGTTCGAGGCAGCATCGGATTATCGCCTGACTATCAAAATTTTTTTGATGCTAGTTTATCGCCTTTTCTCTATTTACAGCAGACGGTTCCATCGTTTGAGTATCCTCGTAGTGACTTGCCCCCCCAAGTACATTTTATCGGAGCATCATTGCCAGAACAGCTCAATTCTTTTACTCCTCCCAGTTGGTGGGACGAGTTGAACAGTGGTAAAGTAGTTGTCCACGTTACACAGGGTACAGTATCAACCGAGGCAGATGATTTAATTGTTCCTACAATCAAGGCGTTTGCCAACGACGAAGATGTACTCGTTGTGGCAACAACAGGTGGTAAGGCGATTGATAGTTTTAATATCGATCCGATGCCAACAAACGTCAGGCTGGAGCAGTTTATTCCTCATGAGCATCTCATGCCTCACGTTGATGTCATGGTGACCAACGGTGGGCCTCATGGTGTACATATGGCTCTTGCCAACGGTGTACCACTGGTTGCCGCGGGTCAAACTGAGGATAAACCAGAAATCTGCGCTCGGATTGAGTGGGCTGGGGTGGGTGTGAACCTGAAAACCAAAAAACCTCACCCAACCCAACTAAAAAATGCTGTTCAGAAAATTCTAGCATCACCCCATTATCGGCAGAAAGCTCAACTTTTGAAAGCTGACATCGCTCGTTACGACGCACCTACTGAAGCTGCTGTACTACTCGAACAGTTAGCGTCAACAAAACAGCCCGTTTTCAAGAAAACTTCAGTTCATACTTAACGTTTCAAATTTCATTCTCTCTACTTTGCGTTTTATATTCCAAGGCTTGTTTAAGGAAGGAGCACTACTGATGACTACGACTTTGGTAAGTATTCCGCGCATTCCACCAGAACCAAAGGGACATTTTATCATCGGTCATATCCCTGAGTTTCAACGCGATCCGCTTGGCTTCCTAAGCAGTTGTGCTCGCAAGTATGGAGATTTGGTTCGCCTCCGATTCGGCTTGCAACCAGTTTATTTACTCAACCATCCTGGCTACATTGAGGAAGTACTGACTAACAAGAGCAGCCACTTTCAGAAACCTCGGATCATGCGAGGAATCCTCTTAGGCAACGGGCTGCTTACAAGTGAAAAAGCCTTTTGGCACCGTCAGCGTCGCCTGACACAACCAGCCTTCCATCGCGATCGCATTGCTGCTTATGGAGATGTGATGGTTGCCTATACCAACCGAATGCTCGCTACGTGGCAACATGGTGAAACTTATGATGTTCAACAGGAAATTTCGCACCTCACTTTGACTATTGTGGCGAAGACGCTCTTTGACGTTGATGTAGCCAGCGAAACCGAAAAGATAGTTGACACCATGAAAGTGCTGGTGGAAAGCTTTAACGCGCGGGCAACCACTTTGTTCATGTTGCCAGAACGCATTCCCACACCTGGCAACTTGCGCTATCTACGGTCAGTTCGGCGTTTGGACAAAATTGTCTATAGCTTCATCAAACAGCGCAGAGCTAGTAACGAAGATGCTGGTGACTTACTGTCTATGCTGTTACACGCAGAGAGTGAAGATGGTAGTCAAATGACTGACCAACAATTACGCGATGAGGTAATGACACTGTTCATTGCTGGTTATGAAACAACTGCTAATGCGCTGTCGTGGACATGGATGCTGCTATCACAGCATCCAGAAGTAGAAACCAAATTGATAGAGGAACTACAGACAGTATTAGGTGGACGAACTCCTACAGTTTCGGATCTTCCCCAGTTGCCTTACGCAGAGATGGTTATCTTGGAATCTATGCGGCTGTATCCACCCATTTGGAGCATAGCTCGTGAGGTCGTGCAAGAGTGCGAAATCGGAGGATATGTTTTGCCCGCTAACACCACTGTGTTCATGAGTCAGTGGGTGATGCACCGAGACCCACGATTTTTTGATCATCCAGATGTATTCAATCCCGACCGTTGGACAGACGACCTAGCTAAACGGCTACCCACCTTTGCCTATTTCCCCTTCGGAGGCGGATCACGAGTTTGCATTGGTAAACGCTTTGCGATGATGGAGATGGTATTGCTACTAGCAACAATTGCCCAAAAGTTTCGGCTGACGATGGTTCCAGGACATCCAATTGCCTTTCCACCTGCGGCTTTACTGCGTCCTATGTATGGACTCAAAATGTCGCTAACTAAACGTTAGGCGATAAACGAATATCGCCAAAAGTGGAAGTTGTCTAGCCTACTCTAGCCTACGAACAGCCCGGAGTGGCAGCACGTCTGGCTTGGAAAGGTATTGCAGAGGTAATACCTTATTCTCGCTTGAGCGTCTCCAAGCTACAAACTGCCATCCAGCGGATACTAACTCAAGACTCTTACAAGAAAAATGCATTGAACTTAGGTATTTCATATTCTGATTCAGCAACGCCCTTATTCCTACCCTTCGGGAAGCCACTTCGTGTCTACGTGTCCTTTGCGCCCTTTGTGGTTCGTTCTTTCTTTTGAGTAAGTTCTGTCCTTAACTGAACCGTATTGTGTCTAAATCAAGCAATTTAGGAGAAAAAATGTATGTCTCAAACAGCCAGTTCCAATCAAAACAATGCTCTGGAACTTTTTGACAAACTAATACAGCTACTGAGTGGTATGTATGTAAGTCAAGCAATTTATGTAGCAGCTAAACTTGGTGTTGCTGATTTACTTAAAGATGGTGCAAAAAGCAGTGACGACCTAGCAAAATCTACTGAAGTTGATGCTCAATTTTTGTATCGATTATTGCGTGCTTTAGCAACTGTCAACATATTTATTGAAGTAGGCGATCGCTACTTTGAACTGACACCACTGGCAATATGTCTTCAGAAAGATGCTCCTGGTTCAATGCGTTCTATGGCACTAGCAATGGGTGAGGATTGGAACTGGCAATGCTTAGGAAATTTGTTCAATGCTATTAAGACAGGTGTTCCTGCATTTGAGCATCAGTTTGGGATGAGTATGTTTGACTATTTTGTTGAACATCCTGAACTTGGCAGGAACTATTATGAAGCAATGACTCATCATTCTGCAATCATTAACGATGCCATCTTAGATGCCTATGATTTTTCCTCGATTTCTAAGTTAGTTGATGTTGCTGGCGGATATGGAACTTTACTTGCTGCTATCCTCAAGGCCAATCCCAATCTAACCGGCATTCTCTTCGACTTGCCAACTGTAATCGAACGCGCCAAGAAAACCGATTATTTGCAAAAAGAAGAACTGACAGGACGCTATCAACTAGTAGGCGGAGACTTTTTTAAATCTGTGCCAGGCGGGGGGGACACTTATATTCTGAAATCAACTATTCATAATTGGGATGATAATCGCGCCAATCAGATTCTTCAGAACTGCTACCACGCAATGCCAACAAATGGAAAGCTGCTGGTGATTGACCCAGTAGTTCCCCCTGGAAATGAGCGATATTTTAGTGTTAAGTTAATGGATTTGCAAATGCTGATAGGGACAAATGGCGGACGCGAACGCACTGCCGATGAGTTTCAAAAACTATTTACTGAGGCAGGCTTTCATCTCACAAAAATTATATCAACTAAGTCATCATGCAGCATCATTGAAGGCGTTAAAATATGAGGCATTTTCAATGTTAAATTCATCCTCTTTGCTCAATGACCAAGCAGAATGCTATGGCAATGCAAATGAAGAGAATACCAAGCGATTAAGTAGTAAAAATTTGAGTGAGTACGTGGCTCATCTTCAGCTTCATATGGCGTTACAAGCTCGGAATTTGGTTCCCCATCTTAACCAAACGACGGTAACTAGCCGCGAACAATTGCTCCATCAAACCCAAGCAAATTTTGAAAAACTAGTTTCTCGTCAAGCACTTGAATAACAACTGACAAGCGGCTCGTACAAAAGGCTAATGTTGAAAAGAGATAAAATTATCTCTGTTAATCTTAATGGTGTAGTTTTTTAAATTTCTATTTTTTAGAAATCTATCTAATATAGCGTTTCCTAAGCAACTGAGGTACACCCAAATCTTGTTTAATAAGGTTAGTAGCTTTGAAAACATACCTCACCAGGATGGGAACCGCTATAAAAAGACTTTTAATAAAATATAGGAATTTAATTTAATTTTTAGACTTACTCATAGAGTAGGGGGCAGAAAACTCTTAACAGTTTATAAAGGAGATACAGTTGTACAGAATTTTTTCATAAATTTAATAGGAACTCTAGAGCTTTCTTTAGATATTCTTGAGGAATAATCATCATGAGAAATTTTTATGTGGCTAGTGCATTTTTGACAGTTAAAGATTATCAAGTTTGGGCAGTATTTGACTGGAATCAAAATAAAACCCAGGTTATTGACAAAAAAAAATTGCTAATCATTCTAGAAATTTTTATTCATGAAAAATCTTTAGAAGCAGCATATCAACACTTTCAAGAAATTAATTATTTACCTGTTTCTCAGAGTGTATTACAAAAATGTAGAGAAATATACAAAAAATCAGGTGATTTCATCGTTGCAGTTGCTAACAAAACATTGAAGGTTGTTGAGCAAGGATTTATTAATATTTTAAATCCAGAAAAACAATACGATTTAGATACAATTAGTAAAGAGACTTGCCAAGTAATGCGTTGTCTATTTGCTCAAGAAACTTTTGCAGCAGATGAAGAAATTAGCAGTTTTGAAGCTTTTAACCAATCAGTAGAATATCTTGCAACGCTCGGTCTGCTCTCCCCAGCTGTAAATACTTTAGAATGGGGTGATTTGAGGCGGAATTCTCCTTTATGTCCTGTGTTCGGATTTACCAGAGGAACTCCTATTGATCGATATTATTTAGGTCAATTTATTAGAGAGATTCGACACCAAGTTGCAGGAACCGTGTTGGAACTGGGGGGAATCGTGGAAAATCGAGAACTTTATCAATTTTCTCATGTCACAGAATATCAAACTTTGGATGTAGCACCCAGACCAGGAGTTACCCAGGTAGGAGATGTTCACGACTTAGCGGCGATCGCGCCAGAATCTCTAGACGCAATAGTAGTTTTTAATGTGTTGGAACACTGTCATAATCCTTGGGTAGTTATCCACAATATTTACAGTTGGTTGAAAGTGGGTGGCCAATGTTTTTGCTTGGTTCCGAGCGCCCAAAGATTGCATGATATGCCTGGAGATTATTGGCGACCACTTCCAGATGGAATGAAACAGTTATTTCAAGATTTTTCCCAACAAAAGTTATATGTTTACGGCAATCCTTTAACAGTTGTAGCTAGTTTTATGGCAATTTCAGCAGAAGAATTATTGTCTCATGAGCTAGATAATTTTCATCCAGATTACCCAGTGGTAACTTGTATGGTTGCAAGGAAGTAATCCTTACAATTCCACTTCTACCATCGGTTAAGCCGAGAACCACATCAAGCTAATTATCATTTGAACGGGAATTTAAACCATGATTGTAGTCATCAAGCCTGGTACTCTTACCTTAGAAATTGAACGAACTTGTCAAGAATTACGTAGCTGGAATGTCATACCAGAACCAATTGTTGGCAAACACCAAGTTGCAATTGGTTTAATAGGTGATACAGCTGCTCTCAATCCTCAACAAATCCAACAACTAAGTCCTTTTATTGAGAAAGTTATCCGGGTAAATAAGCCTTATAAACGAGCGAGTCTAGAATTTCGTCATGGAGAGCCGAGTTCGGTAATTGTATCAACGCCTAATGGATTGGTAACATTTGGTCAAAATTATCCGATAGTTTCCATCGCTGGGCCATGCTCAGTAGAAAATGAAGAAATGATTGTGGAGACAGCTCAACTCGTCAAAGCGGCTGGTGCTAAGTTTTTGCGAGGAGGAGCCTATAAGCCCCGAACCTCTCCTTATGCTTTCCAAGGACACGGTGCGCCAGCTTTAGACTTGCTGGCAACAGCACGTCAGGCTACAGGTTTGGGTATTGTAACTGAAGTCATGGATACAGCTGATCTTGAGAAAGTGGCAGAGGTTGCAGACATTATCCAAATCGGTGCCCGCAATATGCAAAATTTTTCATTGTTGAAACGAGTAGGGGCAATAAATAAGCCAGTTGTGCTGAAGCGAGGTCTGTCCGCAACAATTGAAGAGTGGTTGATGGCGGCTGAGTACATTCTGGCAGCAGGTAACCCAAACGTGATTCTGTGCGAACGGGGGATTCGCACCTTTGATCGACAATATACGCGTAATACACTCGATCTTACTGCTGTACCTGTTCTGCGATCGCTAACTCATTTACCGATTATGGTCGATCCTAGCCACGGTACGGGTCTGGCAGAGTACGTCCCAACAATGGCTAAAGCGGCGATCGTTGCTGGAGCAGATTCCCTGATGATTGAGGTTCACCCAAATCCGAAAAAGGCTCTTTCTGATGGTTCTCAGTCCCTCTCCTTGCAGCAATATGAGGAATTTATGAAACAGATAGCTATTATCGGTCAAGCTGTTTGTCGTTGGCCTCAAGAATATCCTTTATCAACAGTACCTTTAGGCTCGCACAGACAGTTAAGCACAAGCAGTTCAGCAAATCCATAGTTGGATTGTATGTTCCAATCTCATCAACTAAATCGCTCGCATTTATATTTTGCAAATGACTTTGTGAGCAAATCACCCCTGTAAAAATTTCTTTAAAGCAGTTGGAGACAAATTGCTAATGAATTTTGATAGTCATTGCTACATAACTAAAGGTGGAGTTTGTGTATCTCGCACTGTAACAGAGACTTCGATGGCAACAGCTATTGAAGAGGTTTTGTTACATATTGATACTCAGCGTGGAGGATTACTTGCAAGCAGTTACGAATATCCAGGACGATACAAGAGATGGGCGATCGGCTTTATTAATCCACCCCTAGAACTGGTTACTTGTGAGAACTCTTTCACACTCACAGCACATAACGAGCGGGGTATGATGCTGTTAACTTATTTAGCAGAGCGTTTATACAAGCAACCGCAACTTCAGGCACTCAATTGGCAGGAGGGTAGTATAACTGGCTCTGTCCGGCCAAAAGAACGTTTCTTTTCTGAAGAAGAACGAAGCAAACAACCATCTGTGTTTAGTGTTGTTCGTGAAATTCTACATACTTTCGAGAGTTCTGAAGATAACCACCTGGGACTGTACGGTGCATTTGGCTACGACTTAGTTTTTCAGTTTGAGCCAATGCCAAAGCTGCTCCCACGTTCTACAGAACAGCGAGATTTGTTGTTATATTTACCTGATGAACTAGTAATTGTTGACTACTATCTGCAACGTGCAATTCGTGTGCAGTATGAATTCGAGACTGAGCATGGTAGCACTAGGGGTTTATCCAATAGCTGTGAAAAGATTAATTACAAAGGTAAACGTCGTACCCCTACTCAAGCGTCTGACCATGCAACTGATGAGTATACTCTTCAAGTTGAGAAAGCACTCGATTACTTCCGTCGGGGCGATTTATTTGAGGTTGTTCCCAGTCAAAGCTTCTTTAAAGCCTGCGAAAAATCTCCAGCAGAACTGTTCCGAACCCTACAGCAGATTAATCCCAGTCCCTATGGATTCATCTTTAATTTGGGTGGAGAGTATCTTATTGGTGCATCCCCAGAAATGTTTGTCAGGGTAGAAGGTAAACGCGTTGAAACTTGCCCAATTAGTGGTACGATTAGGCGAGGAAAAGATGCGATCGATGATGCCACTCAAATCCTTCAGCTTCTTAACTCACGCAAGGATGAAGCTGAGTTAACCATGTGTACTGATGTTGACCGCAACGATAAATCCCGGATTTGTGAGCCTGGGTCAGTACGAGTGATTGGTCGCCGCCAAATTGAGTTGTACAGTCATCTAATCCATACCGTAGACCATGTTGAAGGCTTACTGCGACCTGAGTTTGATGCTTTGGATGCATTTCTTACCCATCTTTGGGCAGTCACAGTCACAGGAGCACCAAAACGGGCAGCAATACAGTTTATCGAACAGCACGAGCGTAGCCCTCGGCGTTGGTATGGTGGAGCGGTTGGGTACTTAACCTTCAAAGGTCACCTAAACACGGGTTTAATTCTACGGACTATCCAGCTTGTGGACACGATCGCAGAAGTAAGAGTGGGTGCGACAGTTCTTTATGACTCAATTCCAGAAGCCGAAGCCCAGGAAACTATTACCAAAGCTGCTGCCCTCCTTCAAACACTTTATCAGGCGAAGCAGACGAGTACTGATGTCTCAAGCAACTCAAATTTTGACCATCATCAAGCTAGCACTCAACCAGGCAAGCATGTCTTACTCATTGACTATGAAGACTCATTTGTTCACACACTAGCAAACTACATCCGTCAAACTGGTGCTACAGTCACAACACTGCGTCATGGTTTTTCGGAATCAGTCTTTGATGCAGAATCTCCAGATCTTGTGGTTCTATCTCCAGGGCCAGGAAAACCAAGTGACTTTCATGTGGCAGAAACGATTACAGTTTGCACAAGACGGCAAATCCCCATTTTTGGTGTGTGTTTGGGATTACAGTCAATTGTTGAAGCTTTCGGGGGTGAGTTGGGAGTTCTCAGCTATCCCCAACACGGAAAAATATCTCGTGTTTGTGTTGTGGCTTCCGACTCTGCCGTTTTTAAAGACTTGCCGCGATCGTTCGAGGTTGGCAGATATCACTCGTTGTTTGCTCGACCTGAAAACATGCCTAAAGAACTCAAAGTTACAGCCATTTCGGATGATGGCGTGATTATGGGTATCGAGCATCAGACATTACCAATTGCCGCCGTTCAGTTTCATCCAGAATCAATTATGAGTCTGGCTGGAGAAGTTGGTCTAGCGATTATTAAGAACGTCATCCTTGCATACGCCAAAACTAGCCCGGCTCAGTTCTCCTATATAAATAAACTTTCTCCTTTCATGGAAACTAGCCATGAACAGACATCGATTAGATTGACTACAGCCGATACGACAAAAGCTGGACACCATTGAAATTCATCATCCCAAGCTAACGCAATTTTTTTGCTTCGTAAGCCTAGTTTCCTATCAGTTTGAACACGACATCAGGCTGTCCAGTACTAAACGCTTAACTCCACTTTTTCACTTTAACTGCCAAAAATTTCCAATCAAAATCTAGGAGAGACATCATGGATTCAAATAACAAGATTCAAAACATCATCATTGTAGGTGGTGGTACAACCGGCTGGATGGCAGCATCCTATCTGACAAAAACATTGCAAGGAAGCGTTAATATCACCCTTATTGAGTCGGATCGAATTCCCACAGTAGGTGTAGGAGAAGCAACCGTACCGAGTATACGAACGGATTTCTTTGATTTTCTGGGGCTTTCAGAATCCGAATGGATGCCAGAATGTACGGCGACATTTAAGATAGGTATTAAGTACGTTAATTGGGCTTATCCGCCTTCCGTAACCAAAAACAATACATTTTTTCACATCTTTGGGGAAGCCAAAGAATGTGATGGTGTTCCACTGACGCATTACTGGCTGAAAAAACGGCTCAATGGATATGAACGTCCGATGGCCCATAGCTGTTACCCAAGCCAAAGACTGTGCGAAAAATACAAATCTCCTAAATTTCTGGATGGACGTGCAAGCGTTGACTATGCATACCATTTCGATGCAGGCTTAGTTGCCCAGTACTTAACTAAGTGGGCGACTAAACGAGGGGTGGTGCGCGTAATTGATCAGGTAGTTGATGTCGCCCTAGACGATA
The DNA here is from genome assembly GCF_059505145.1 of Mojavia sp. Lineage (NCBI taxonomy): Bacteria > Bacillati > Cyanobacteriota > Cyanophyceae > Nostocales > Nostocaceae > Mojavia > Mojavia sp. Next base: position 136,864 of record NZ_JCACKA010000034.1, on the reverse strand, counting down.
CAGGTGCCATTAGCTGTTTGAAAACCCAAAAAGGCAATACTTACACCGCAGATTTATATTTGGACTGCTCAGGTTTCCGAGGTCTGTTGATTAATGAAGCGCTTAAAGAGCCTTTCTTGCCCTATTCAGATAATCTCTTGTGCGATAGCGCTGTGGCTACAGCGCTATCGACGGACGACAATGATGATAATTTTAGACCCTACACAACAGCAACCGCCCTCAGTTCTGGTTGGGTATGGGAGATTCCACAGTACGGGCGATTGGGTACAGGCTATGTCTATTCCCAAAACTTCATTTCTCCAGAACAAGCTGAACAAGAATTTAGAGGATTTCACGGTATTAAAGACAAAGATGTTCCAATCAAGCACCTCAAAATGAGAGTGGGCAGAACTAAGCGAGCTTGGGTGAAGAACTGCGTTAGTCTCGGACTCTCTAGTGGGTTTATTGAACCGCTAGAGTCAACAGGGATTTACTTTATTTACGCGGCTCTCAAGCAATTAATTAGGTACTTCCCTGACAAGAGTATGAACCCTGCTTTGAGGAACAAGTTCAATGAAAGAATCGCTTACATGATTGATGATGTTAGGGATTTTATAGTCCTGCACTACTGCACCACCTCTCGTGAGGACACACCATTCTGGAAGGCAAATAAGTTCGACCTCAAAATCCCTGAATCGTTGCAGACCCTCTTAGACATCTATCGGGCTGGAGCTCCTATTAACACTCCTTACACAGACGAGTATGGGTATAACCGGAACTTTGATGCTGGTTTTGACAGGTTCTGGACTAATAGTAATTACTTGGCAATTTTAGCGGGAGTAAACTACTTGCCCGATTCAGTTTTGCCTATCTTAAACCATAAACCAGACTCGATAGAAAAGGCAGAAATAACTTTCAAGTCTGTGCAGGCTACCACAGAAAACCTCTTAAAAGAGTTGCCTTCGCATTATGCCTATATCAAAAATTTGCATAAAGGAGATGAACTGATGGTTGAACAATATCGTCAACTTGAGCCAAGCTTGACGCGATAAAAGGGACTGAGGGCTAGGTACTGGGAATTAGGGAAGAGTTTTCTCACTAACCAATACCTACTCCTCAATAGAAAGAATATTTATCCTGGAAACTTTTGAACCATCTATCATGTTAGGAAGCTTAACTTCATTTTTAACTCCAACCGCTGTTGCTCTTGGTAACTTTGATGGTTTGCATCGCGGACATCAAAAGGTAATTGAATCGATTTTGAATTCTCAAAACTTTTATCCTACAGTTGTCACATTCAATCCTCATCCTCGTGAGTTTTTTAGCGGAAAACGCTGTCCTTTACTGACACCTGTGAATGAGAAAGTGCAACAACTGCGATCATTTGGGGTAAAACAGATGGTGTCACTACCGTTTAATCGAGAACTAGCAGCTTTAAGTCCCCAGCAGTTTGTCGAAAAAATTCTTGTACAAGATTTGCAAGCCCAACAAGTTAGTGTCGGACACGACTTTCGCTTTGGACATCAGCGTAGCGGAACCGCTGTTGATTTGCAAGCGATCGCAGCCACCTTTGGCATCCCTGTTACTATCGTTTCTCCACACACTCATGAAGGCGAACGCATCAGCAGCACATCCATCCGCAAAGCCATAGAGCAAGGCGAACTCCAACGCGCTAAAGCCCTATTAGGGAGTTGTTACACCCTTACAGGCTCTGTTGTTCGAGGTGAGCAGATGGGTCAAACCATAGGTTTGCCTACCGCTAATCTCCAGTTACCAAAAGAAAAGCTCTTGCCAAGACACGGTGTCTATGCTGTAAGAGTTTTTATTGAAGATGAGAGGGAAACAGAGTGGAACAGTGGGAGAGTAAAAGCGCTCACTGATGAATCCTCCGTGCCTCTTGCCTACAAAGGCGTCATGAATATTGGTTATTGCCTGACAGTAAATGGGGAGCGTTCACATGTAAAAGTACACTTGTTAGATTGGTCTGGAAATTTATATGGAAAGACCCTAATTATACAGCTAGAAAAGTTTTTGCGACCTCAACAAGAATTTGTATCCCTAGAAGCTCTAAAAGCACAGATTCAAGCTGATTGCACCATAGCCAGAACTGTTCTCGCAGACTTGTCAGAACTGGGTTCTCGACTGGAAAGACCAGCAACTATTTCAGTAGCTTAATGGCATTTGCTCCTGCCATGAAAATTTTTCAACTATCAAAAAAGTTTCCGGTTCGCAAGTAATCTCAATTTTCAATTTTATTCAGAGGAATGCTAATGATAACTACAATTGCCGTCACCAACAATGTTGCTACCTTTATCAATATTTTCACAATTGAAGCAACAAAACAACAAGCACTGATAGATCATTTAAAGATTCATACAGAAACTATCAGAAAGCAACCGGGTTTTATCACAGCCAATTTCCATCGCAGCTTGGATGGCACCAGAGTCATCAACTATGTGCAATGGACTAGTATTGAGGCGAGTAAAGCAATCCACCAGAATCCAGACATCTCTGCTGCTTTTGCCACTTATCAAGACCTTGGTGTGAGCATGGATCTTCGCTATTACGAAGTGGTTCTTACACGCGGACAACCGATAAAAATTGAAGCGCACAACAACCTGATTACTCAAATTGATGTCTTGTATGTAGCACCAGAGAATCAACAGTCGTTACTACAAAAACTAACACAGGTTATCGATCCCGCGATCGCTAAACAAACAGGCAATCTTTCAACCGCCTGGATTCGTAGTCTTGATGGCAACCGGATTATTAACTACTCCCAATGGAGTAGTAAAGATACTTACGATGCTGCAATGTCAAACCTGAATCGGAATGCTGATAGTGAAGAACAAACAGCTATTAAAGATGTGGTTCAGCAGTTAGATTCTCATCTTTATCAGATTGATTTCATCGCAGATGCAGACGGCTTACTGACTTGACCTGATCTGGGTCTACTCAAAAAAGCTCAGACTATAATATCGTACTTGTAGCAAACTTAAACTCCAGTTTACAAGTGCAGCTCATTGTGTAAAGATTGGGCTGACTGGTTGGCAACAGGATTAATCACCTCAACTCGATCAAATTATGCAGCGTCAAGCTCAGAAATAAACGAGTATGCAAAAGTTATGTGTAGCTGCTGTAGGAACAGCATTGATAGCTCTGGAAAGTTTAAGTATGGCTCCGGCTACTGCGGCCCTCTTAACCTTCAGCTTTTCCACCGAAAGCGGTGGCACAGGTTCCTTTACCTTGGATACGGAAACTGTTCGTGCTTCTGAGCCAGCTGTCTTTGGGGCTGGGTTTACAGGGATTTTATACCCTAATGCTGTTTCTAACTTGTCTTTGTCAGCATCGTATACAAGTTTGAGAAAAGTTACTGCTGACTGGGTTGTTGCTCCATTTTTTACTTCTGATCTTCTTGTCCTTCCTGAGAGTATGGGTGTTCTGAGCGGTGCTGTTTATCCAAGTGGATGTTCCAATGGTACTAGCGTCGGCTGTTCAGTCACTGTTGGTGTAATTTACTCAGGCAATGCTTCAGAACTTTCTCCTAACCCAGATTCCTACCCTATAGTTCTTGCTGTCGAGTTGTTTGAACCCACAACTCAACAGCTGCTCATCCGCGAATCGATTACTAAATTTCAAGTTGTTCCTGAGTCGAATTCTAACTTGAGTATATTAGCTTTTGGGATTGGGGGGATAAGTTTACTACTGAAACGCAAGCTGAAAGAAAAACTGCTCACCGCAAAAGAATGAGACTTCTGAAAATAGCTTGCAGTAGATTTTTCAAGCAAAAGCAACAACTCAAGCACTAGCAAAGTTTGCTTGAGTAAAAAGGGCTGTGAGTCGCAATGGATACTGTTGACGAACCATCAGATGCCAATGTTGTTTGGAAACCTAGTACTATGCAGTTTATGAGTTACTCAGTCGCTACTACTGACCTCTATCCGCGTCACATTCTCAAAGAGATTGTGTGGCATAAAAAGCAAGAAGTTGCACAAATGCGGCAAGAATTGCCCCTAGCTTCTTTGCAACAACAGTTATCTGCTGCTCCTTTGCCACGAAATTTTCTGAGTGCTTTGCAGCAGAGTCCTCATGTACCAACCTTAATTGCAGAGGTCAAGAAAGCCTCCCCTTCTCGCGGAGTACTTCGATCTGACTTTGACCCAGTGGCTATAGCCCAGGCTTATGAACGAGGCGGAGCAGCTTGTCTCTCAGTTCTCACTGACTCTGAGTACTTCCAGGGTAGTTTTGACAACTTGCGTGCCATCAGACAGAAGGTGACATTACCGCTACTGTGTAAAGAGTTTGCGATCGACATCTACCAAATCTACTATGCACGGGTAGCAGGCGCAGATGCTTTACTGCTGATAGCTGCCATCCTCACAGATGAAGAAATCCAAGACTTTGTGCGAGTCATCCATGATTTGGGGATGAAAGCTTTGGTAGAAGTTCATACCTTGGCTGAACTAGATCGAGTCTTGAAACTGGACGACATCCGTTTAGTTGGAATTAACAATCGCAATTTAGAAGATTTTACGGTGGATCTCAAAACCACGCAACAACTCTTGGAGTTGCGACGTTCACAGTTGCAAAGCTTCGGCATTACTATAGTGAGTGAATCTGGCTTATATACATCGGCTGATTTATCACTTGTAGCCCAAGCAGGTGTACGTGCAGTTTTGGTAGGAGAGTCATTAGTTAAACAAGCCGATTTAGAGCAAGCTGTACGAACTCTACTCAGCACCAAGCCTGAACGACAAGAAGTCGCGGCTAAAGAAACGAAGTCCATGCAGGCGGACTTCGGAAAATCAAGGGTTTTGTAGCCTGCGTACTGCTTCGCAGAACCAGGCTTTGTTCGTGTAGCCAAGCTACTGCATTAACTGAACCGTATTGATTTATAAGGCAATGATTGAGTTAAGCCTTTTCTCTTTCCCTATAAGGTAGATTAAGCCCATGACTTCAATTTCCCAATGCTTCCAATCTTTAAGAAATCGCAACCAGTGCGCTCTCATTCCCTTCATAACAGCTGGAGACCCTGACTTAGAAACCACAAAAGAGGCTTTACAAGTATTAGATCGCAATGGAGCTGACTTTATTGAATTAGGTGTTCCCTATTCCGATCCGTTAGCAGATGGCCCTGTGATTCAAGCCGCAGCCACGAGAGCATTGCAAAAAGGAACTAAGTTAGAAGCTGTACTGGAGATGGTGGCAGATGTCAGTCCCAGCCTACAAGCGCCTGTGATTTTGTTTACTTACTACAATCCAATTTTATATCGGGGTATTAGGTTATTTTTAGCACAACTTGCCAACGCTGGGGTACAAGGGTTGGTAGTACCAGACTTGCCTTTAGAAGAGGCAGAAGAGCTGATAAATACAGCAGCCGAATTTGGGATAGAAGTTATTTTGCTGGTAACTCCTACAAGTTCCAAACAGAGAATTGAGGCTATTACTAAGTCTTCTCAGGGGTTTATTTATCTAGTCAGTGTCACAGGCGTTACAGGTATGCGCTCCCAGTTGCAAGACCACGTGAAAACTTTGTTGGTGGAGATGCGGAATGTGACCAATAAACCAATTGGCGTAGGCTTTGGCATCTCTGGAGCAGAACAGGCTCGTCAGGTTAAAGATTGGGGTGCTGATGCCGTAATTGTTGGTAGTGCCTTTGTCAAGCGTTTAGCAGATGATGAGTCAAATGCAGGACTGCAAGCGATTGCAGAACTTTGCCAAGAAATCAAAGCAGCGATCGCTCCTGCATCTCTTCTAACGGTAGGTTCAGTTTAAATTATCACTAATATCGTTTGACTTTAAGGTTGTCCGAATGGCAAGCAAAGGAAGCCAGAGTCACTCAAAATGCCTGCCCTTGAAAGCTGGGGACACATCCCTGTTTACATCCCCGTGTAATATAGCGGGAATTCATCTGAGTAAGAACCGTTATAGCATCCCTGCATCATCTTGTTAACTATTAGCAATAAGGACTTTAAGCAGTGGTAAACATCCCAGATATCAATACCTATGTTGCGCCTGGTTTTATCGGCCCTGATTCTTTGGGAAGATTTGGACGCTTCGGCGGTAAGTATGTCCCTGAAACCTTAATGCCTGCATTAAGCGAGCTAGAAACAGCATTCGAGCAATACCGCAATGACCCAAGCTTTCAACAAGAGTTACAAAATTTACTGCGGGACTATGTGGGACGCCCTAATCCTTTGTATTTTGCTGAACGCCTGACAGCACACTACGCTAGACCTGATGGCACAGGTTCGCAAATTTACTTAAAGCGGGAGGATTTAAACCATACAGGTGCTCACAAAATCAACAACGCTTTAGGTCAGGTATTGCTGGCAAAGCGCATGGGTAAGCAGCGGATCATTGCGGAAACTGGAGCAGGTCAGCATGGAGTAGCGACAGCAACTGTGTGCGCTCGTTTTGGATTGCAGTGCGTGATTTACATGGGCATCCACGATATGCAACGGCAAGCTCTCAACGTATTCCGGATGCGGCTGATGGGAGCAGAGGTGCGTCCAGTAGAGGCTGGAAGCGGAACACTTAAGGATGCCACTTCCGAGGCTATTCGGGACTGGGTGACTAACGTGGTTTCAACACATTACATCTTAGGTTCCGTTGCGGGGCCGCATCCTTACCCAATGTTAGTACGCGAATTCCACGCTATCATCGGCAAAGAAACGCGTACTCAGTGTCAACAGAAGTGGGGAGGACTACCAGATATTGTCTTGGCTTGTGTGGGGGGTGGTTCCAATGCGATTGGACTGTTCCATGAGTTTGTGGGTGAAGCATCTGTACGCCTAATTGGAGTTGAGGCGGCAGGTGAAGGTGTTGACACCCAGAAGCACGCAGCAACTCTGACACAGGGGCGAATCGGGGTATTGCACGGTGCAATGAGCTACGTATTGCAAGACGATGATGGTCAGATTGTCGAAGCACATTCGATTAGTGCAGGTTTGGATTATCCTGGGGTAGGCCCAGAACACAGCTATCTGAAAGATACGTGTCGCGCCGAGTATTACAGCGTTACCGATTCTGAAGCTTTGGCTGCGTTTGTGCGTCTGTCTCAATTAGAAGGGATTATTCCTGCTTTAGAAACCTCTCATGCGATCGCCTATCTAGAAAAGTTATGTCCGCAACTAGATGGCAGCCCACGAATTGTGATCAACTGCTCTGGTAGAGGCGATAAGGACGTGCAAACAGTTGCTAAAGTCCTTAATCCTTAGTCCGTGCATAATTATTAACTTTTAAGCAAATGACAGTTGTAACTCAGACGCCGATTGACAATATCGCCGTCACCTGCGAATCCATCGATTTGCCTGCTTTGTTAAAACAATTACTAGATAAGCGATCGCTCTCGGTTGAACAAGCAGCAGAGCTAATGCATGGTTGGCTCGCAGATACGATTTCTCCAGCGCTATCCGGAGCGATTTTAGCGGCAATTCAAGCCAAAGGAGTTTCCACAGAAGAATTGGTTGGCATGGCTAGTGTCTTGTATTCTCAATCTCAGGGGACTGGGGAGCGGGGATTAGGGATTGGGCAAGAAGCAATAAAGGGGGAATTTTCGCTATCCTCTACCTCTTCCCAGTCCCCAGCCCCCCTGATTGACACCTGCGGAACCGGAGGAGATGGAGCCTCCACCTTCAATATTTCCACTGCTGTCGCCTTCGTTGCGGCAGTAGCAGGGCTAAAAGTTGCAAAGCATGGTAATCGTTCAGCATCTAGCAAGACTGGCTCCGCTGATGTGTTGGAAGCTTTGGGGATAAATCTCAACGCCAATCCTGAGAAAGTCAAGTCGGCGGTTCATGAGGTCGGTATTACCTTTTTGTTTGCTCCTGGATGGCATCCAGCACTAAAAACAGTAACTGCTTTACGAAAAACTTTGAGAGTACGAACTATTTTTAACTTGCTGGGCCCTTTAGTCAATCCCATGCAACCAACGGGGCAAATCATTGGTGTGTATGATCCAGCACTCACACAAACAATTGCTCAAGCTTTATCGCAATTGGGAACTCGTCGTGCTATTGTGGTGTATGGACGCGAAAAGTTAGATGAAGCTGGATTAGCAGACTTAAATGATGTGGCTGTACTCAAAGACCAGAAAGTACACCTAACTGTACTAAATCCTCAGGAACTCGGTTTAACTCCTGCACCTACAGCAGCGCTACATAGCAAAGAAATTCACGAAAACGCTGAAATCCTCAAAGCCATCCTGAAAGGTCAAGGTACGCAAGCGCAACAAGATGTCGTGGCGTTAAATGCAGCACTAGCACTTTATGTCGGTGAAGCACTTGATCAGACGACCAACATTACAGAAGCTTGTGTGAAAGGAATTGCTATTGCCAAGGAAGTTATGCAAAGTGGGGAAGCTTGGAAAAAGCTGGAACAGCTTGCTGAATTTCTGCGGTAATTAATCACTAACTCGATTCCTATTAAACTCTTGCTGAAAGAGGTGTACCATTGACATACTCTAAAAACCAACGAGCTATCCTGACTCGCCGCAGCTTTGTTCGGCTTGCAGGACTGACCACAGGCGGAATAGCTGTTGTTGGAGGTTACCATGCTTTGTTTGGTCAGTCTGGAGAGCGGGCAAAAGAATCTGGACTTGCTTTACGCGAACCAGAATTGTTGCGTGTGCGACGTCCAGAACCCGGTGTTGTCGAAGCTGAGATTGTCGCTAGCCACACGTCTGTTACTTTAGCAGGAATCACAGTACAAGCACTGTCATATAACGATACAGTTCCAGGGCCAACGCTTCGGCTACGGGAGGGCGATCGCGTGCGGCTTTGCTTGATCAACCACTTGGAAGTGCCTACAAATCTGCACACGCACGGGTTACATATCTCACCAGAAGTGGACAACCCCTTTGTTCATGTTATGCCTGGAGAGAGCCGATTACACGAGTTTACAGTACCCAAAGGGGCAGCAGGTACTCGTTGGTATCACCCACATCCACACGGTATGGTTGCCACCCAACAGTTCGCCGGACTGACTGGAGCTATTGTGATTGAAAGTTCACTCGATGAGATACCCGAACTCCAAGCGGCTGAGGAACATCTGCTTGTACTTAAGGACTTCACTATTTTAAGAGGTGAGGTTGCTGCTAGTCACAGCTTTTTTGACTGGCTAGGCAAATACGGCAACCTTTGCCTAGTGAATGGTGCTTATCGTCCTAAACTTGTTCCTCAAAAATCACTCTTGCGCTTGAGACTAGTGAATACAAGCAATGCTCGTCCGTTTCGGTTAAAGTTCCAAGAACACCCGATGCACTTGATTGTTACTGACGACGGCTTCATTGAAAAACCTGTTACCGTTGAGGAATTGTTCCTTTCACCAGGTGAACGGGCTGAGGTACTGATTCAGTTGAAGCGAGCTGGAACGTTCAATTTGCTACATTTGCCGTATGATGATGGAAACTTTGTTGTCGGCAGCGAGCCAGCAAAGGAAGAGGCGTTGCTCACAGTCGTCGTTCCAGCTACACCTAAAAGATTGCCACTGCCTACACGTTTAGCCTCTGTTGATGCACTCAGCCCAGAACAGGCAGTTACCACGCGTACAGTACAGTTTGGCGGCGCAATCCCATTTAATTACACCGTCAATGGAAAGCAATTTGACCCTGAGCGCGTAGATTTTCGTGGGCGCTTGAATACCCTGGAAATCTGGGAAATCGAGAACCATAACGGCTTAATCCACCCATTCCATTTACACACTTACCCCTTTCAAGTACTTGCAAGGCAAGATGCAAAATCTAGCACCTGGCGGCCTGAACCATTCCCGGCATGGCGCGATAATATTAACTTATCTGGTCATTCCAAAGTCCGAATCGCTGTACCTCTGCGTGATTTTATTGGTAAAACTGTGTTTCACTGTCATATTTCTGAACATGAAGACCGAGGAATGATGGGAGTACTTGAGGTTGAAGCATAACTTATGGCAGTAGTTTCAGTAATTATTTTTGCGTTGCATAATATATTTCGGACACAATGAAGTCAACGTATCTCAACGTTTATAGCCCAGACAGCCAGATAATGCACCAATCGCTGTTGTGCTATTTGCAGGGGCAGTGGAATTGAAGTTGGAGTGGTACTGGCGGGTATTCGTCCAGTGGTTGCTGTAGAGTTTGACCCCAGCAAACCGCAGTTGAGTCGTGCGATCGCCCAAGTTCATCACCGCAACTTTTATGGTCTTAGAAAGAGGTTCAACATCCACGTTTATGAGGCTAGTTCCTAACCTCAGTGCATAATTGAGCATTACTATTGAAGCGGCGACATCCCGATCCGCAGTGAAATTACAGTTCTCACAATTATGCACACGTTCGGATAACTCTTTTTTCTTTTTGTGTCCACAGTTAGGGCAAGTTTGAGATGGAGCAATTTTGAGGGGAACATCAACAAATATCCCGTCACACTCACTAAGTTTGTATTTGATTAGTGAGGTAAGATTACCAATCCCAACATCTAACAGTGACCGATTCAGCCCTGTCTTTTGCTGTTTTCTCTTACTACCTTTTTGGGCTTTACGAGTCATCGCTTTAATATTTAGCTTTTCTGTAGCTACCAGTGAATTACTCTTTACTATCTGTGCAGCCACTTTATGTTGCCAATCTTGCCTCTGATTAGCAACTTTGCTTTGTAGTTTACTGACCTGTTTCCGGCTTTTCCTCCAGCGTTTAGATGCCTTAATCTTCTTTTTAAAATTAGGGGAGCGTTTGCGGCGTAACTTTTTAGATGCTTGCTCTATTTTCTGTTGGGTGTTAGCTAAATATTTGGGGTTATCAATTATCGTTCCATCCGAGCAAGCAACAGCGTGATATACGCCAAAGTCCAACCCAACAGCATTAGTATTTGTCTTTCTTTGTGGTTCGCAATTTACCGTGATTGAGGCATACCATTTCCCTTGTTTCCAGATAATGGTGCAAGTTGTTGGTACACTCCAAGTCCTAGCTTTACCCCTCATCTGAACTTGCCCCAAGTTAGACAATTCTAGATAACCGTTATCGCCTGTTGTATGTGCTTTCCACCCACTGATTCCTGGGTAAGTCCATCCACGATAATGCCGTGAGGATTTGAATTTTGGATACCCACCTAAACCCTTGAAAAATCGTGCGTAAGCATAATCAACATGCTTAACAGTTGCTTGCAAAGCTTGCGAACCTAACTCTTTATACTCAGTCCAGCACTCCTTGAATTCTGGCAGAATATTTTGTTGATCGTAGTAACTAACAGAATTGCCAAAACGCTGATATTCTGTCTTTCTATGGTAAAGACAGGAATTGTATAAATCCTTATGAAGTCGCCGCCAATAGTGCAATTTGACTTCCTGAGAAGGGGTTGGATATAAGCGAAAGGTTGTTCTACGTGTTACTATCATGAATGTCATCATCTTATTCACATAACGCACAGTGCAACCCTTTCTTAGAAAGAGTTCTCACGCTGTATTTTGCATTCACCTACATATTGTGTTGGTAACGAAGTACAGACGCAAGGTTATTACCTCTGCAATCTTGACTAGGTTACAAGCAATTTTTACCGATCTATGTGAGCAACAAAAAAGTATTCTCATTGAATTTAATGGCGAGTCAGACCATGTTCACTTATTGGTCAATCTTTCACCAGATAATCATATTTCTGAGTTCGTAAAAGTCCTAAAAGCGTCGTCAAGTAGATTAATCCGCAAAGAGTTCAAGTCACACGTTGACAAACACTATTGGAAAGCCGTTTTTTGGTCAAGCTCATATTTTGTGAATTCTAGTGGTGGTTTCGCTTGATGTACTGAAGAAATATATCAAGCAACAAGATTCTCCGCCTAGCTAACTAGACCCTGCTCTCGCTCTCATCCCCAGGTGAAGTCTTCGGAACCTGGGGACTTCCTTCTCGGAGTGTTAAATAAAACTCCTTTGGTCAATTTAGGGGATTATCAATTGAGAGTACTGTTTGCACTTGAGTAAAACAACAAATCTCTGGAGGGGAATAAATAGCATGAGCCAGACACCCGGAAATCACCAAAATGGAGGAACACCAGCTTCTAACAGACTGGATCAGCTTGAGGTAATGCTGACAACCCACGCCCAAATGCTGAATCAGTTGGTTCCACTGATGGCACAGGTTGCACAGATAGCTACCACCACATCAGAAACAGTCCATCGGCACGATCAAGCGCTGACTCGTATTGAAGAACAAACTTTTAGTAACGCAGTACAGCAGCAGGCAAACACAAACGCGATCGCTGATTTATCTATCGCAATTAACCGATTAGCAGTAAACCAAATAGAACTTCAAGCAATTATTCAGAATAATAGCCAGACACTCGCCCAAGTGACGGCGAAAATCGACAGACTAGCCCAAAGGCAAGAAAACTTTCAACTACAACTGGAGGAAAGCGTCAGTAGAGTAATAGAAACTATTGATTACACAATTGGCCGCACGGAAGAACTAGTTAGGCGATTGTTAGAACAAAGCAGTAATGAACACAGCTAAAGCAAGTAAAAATGTTTAATAATTGAGTGCAATTGTAGAGCGACGAATTATTTGACCAAAGCAGAAAATTGTTTGTTATTAATCTAAATACTTCTACATAATTGTAGAGTCTGATTATTGACGTATGCGATCGCACAAATGCCGTCACCGAATTTTAGATTTTAAATAATGGAATTGAAGGATTCAAAGTTTAAAATCTAAGCGGGTCTGTTCGCGTTAGCGTTTTTGCAAAAGAAGAGGGTTCCCGCTCTTGAGGGTAGAAAGCGAATTTAAAGGCGAGAAGAAATCCAAAATCTCAAATCCAAAAATTTTAATTGAAGCCCCTGTATTCATGCATGGGGTCAATCTAAAATCCGTCTTGAAAAGTTTGCGACTGGCGTTAGAAACCCTCCTGACAACTTTTCGCAAAATCCAAAATCAAAAATTGTTTTACCTGCTCTTGGGTTTCCAAAGTGCCGGACTCCCACGTCGCCACAATCTGCCGCGCCACCATGTCTGCATCATCGCGGTTGTTGTGGGCGATTGCCCAATTATGAAACTAAAGAATTATACTTTTTTGGTACGCGAGGATTTTGATATGTCGTCCTGGACTAGTCTCATAACTGCTCTAACACTGCTACTGTACTTGGTCATCACAGTTAATGTTGGTCGAGCCAGAGCCAAATATAAAGTACCACCTCCTCAAATGGCAGGAGATGCTGACTTTGAACGAGTGCTGCGTGTCCAGCAAAATACTCTAGAGCAAATGGTTTTGTTCCTGCCTGGTTTATGGTTATTTTCTTTCTACGTCAACCCGTTGTGGGGAGCGGTTATCGGTGCTATCTGGCTTGTGGGTCGAATTGCCTATGCTTGGGGATACTATCAGGCTGCCTCCAAGCGGATGATTGGCTTTGTCATCAGTTCTTTTAGTAGTATAGTGCTACTCTTGGGTTCGCTCGTTGGTATCATTCTGTTTTTGGTGCAGCCATAAGTCATCTGTACGCTTAGAAGCGTGGAGAAATAATCAATGCTTAATCTAATTGCAAAGAAGTATTAAAGTTACGCTGCTACATTTGCGGTGGTTCAACTGCAACTTTCAAGGAAGGGTGTATGCAGAGGTTAAACTTCGAGCGCTTGCTATCGAGTCGGCACAGACGGCGACAATTTTTAATTGGGGCTGGAAGCTTAACTGGTTTAGTGATTGCTAATCAATGGTCTAACAGAGTTCTCGCCCAACCTAGATTTTCTAGTTATCTTTTTAGCTTAGGTGTCGCTTCCGGTGAACCATTGCCAGATAATATAGTGTTGTGGACGCGCCTAGCCCCTGATCCGCTCAATGGTGGTGGGATGCCGCAATATAATGTTCCAGTGCAGTGGCAGATTGCTACCGACGAAAAGATGCAGCGAGTTGTCCGCAGTGGCACACAGATGGCGACTCCCGAATTTGGACACTCTGTTCATGTGGAAGTGCAAGGATTACAACCTGCGCGTTGGTACTGGTATCGCTTCCGAGTAGGTAATCAAGTCAGTCCTATTGGGCGGACACGCACTGCTCCTAACCCCGGCGATCGCGTCAATCGCTTCCGTTTTGCCTTCGCTTCTTGTCAAAATTGGGAGCAAGGATACTTCGCTGCCTATAAACATATGGCTCAAGAAGATTTAGACTTAGTACTTCACCTTGGTGACTACATTTATGAGGGAGCGCCAAGAGCGAATGCACTGCGAACTCATGAAGGTGATGGAGAACCAGTAACGCTGGAGGAGTATCGCAACCGTCATGCCCAGTACAAAACTGACCCCAATCTGCAAGCTGTCCATGCTGCATTTCCTTGGCTAGTCACTTGGGACGATCACGAAGTTGACAATAACTGGGCGGATGAAATTCCTCAAGACCCAGAAAAACAATCACGCGAAGCTTTCCTAGCTCGTCGTGTTGCTGCTTTCCAAGCATATTACGAGCATATGCCACTGCGGGACTTCTCAAAACCTAGAGGCATTGATATGAAACTGTATCGACGTTTAAACTTTGGTAACTTGGTTGAGTTCAATGTCCTGGATACTCGTCAGTACCGTAGCGATCAGCCTTGTAATGACAGCATTGAGCCACGCTGCCCCAAAGCTTTCGATCTAAATGCCACTATGACTGGTACTGAGCAAGAGCAGTGGCTGTTGAGCAACCTAGAACGCTCTCAAGCACGCTGGAACGTTCTTGCTCAACAGGTTGTCTTTACCCAACACGACTGGACGGCGGGTTCTGAGGCTGCCTTCAATGTTGATGCTTGGGATGGCTATGTAGCTGCCCGTAGTCGTATTCTCAACTTTCTTGCTCAACGTCAGCCAGCAAACCCAGTTGTGATCACTGGTGATACACACTCGAGCTGGGTAAGCGACCTCAAGGCTGACTACAATAACCCTAACTCAGCCACAGTAGGTACTGAGTTTGTCGGCACATCGATCAGCTCAGGTTTTGGTGCTAGCGACCGAATTGAGAAGGCTTTACCAGAAAGTCCGTGGGTGAAGTACTTCAACGGTAGGCAGCGTGGCTATGTTGTTTGTGACCTCAATCATCAGCGCTGGCGTACTGATTATCGGCTATTGCCTCCATCTCCAGAGACTGGAACTACAGTATCCGACCCAAATGCCCCGATCACGACAACAGTCTCGTTCGCTCTACCAAATCAAGGAGTAGTAGAGCGCATCTAACCCCGCTGCATCAGCCCTTGTGTGACTGACACCAACTCACGCTTTAGTGCTTCATCCCGACTTAACCATTGCCCGAAAATCGAGGAGCGACCATCATCGGCTGGAGTAAACTGATAAACACACGGGCGGTTTTTCACATAACCCAAACGACCTTGGTGAAACAATTTTGGATTTTGGATTTGAGGGTGTAATGATTGATAACTACTTGACATCCACTGGTGGCTGAAATAGCAAACGAATTGGTAATACGCAAACGAGGCGAGTACGCACTCAGCGATCGCTTGAAAAATTATCCTTTACCTCATAACCTAGTAATCTTGGATTGTCCTGCTACTAGTATGCTTCATGTACGAAATCCTTGGCGTTGGTCGCGTCGAAGAGCCTGTCCTTGAGAATGATTCTCGGAGGAATTTTCTTGCCAGCAAAATACTTCTCCATCGTGGCGAAAACAAGTGGGCCAAAACGCGGGTTGGACTCGACACTTACGCCAAGCTCGCCACGGATAATTGCCTCAAGCGCGGCTTTCTGACCATCGATTGAACCGACTATCACATCCTTGCCGGGCTTCATACCTGCGGATTTGAGAGCCTGGATGGCACCTAATGCCATTTCGTCATTGTGAGCATATACTGCGGTGATTTCGGAACCCTTGGCTTGGATGATGTTTTCCATTACGCGCTGGGCCGCAGCCCGCGAAAAATCCGCCGTTTGCGTGGCGATGATCTTCATGTTGGGATAACTGCCGATGGCGCTACGAAACCCCTTAGCCCGATCAATTGCGACCGATGAACCCGCTGTTCCGGTGAGTTCCACGATGGACGCTTTGCCATCGGTCGCCTGGGCTAGCCATTCGCCAACGCGACGGCCTTGCGCGATAAAATCCGACCCAAGAAAGCTGACAAAATGTTCTCCTGGTCTTCCCGCCGCTTCACGGTCGATGAGAAAAACCGGTATTTTTGCTGCTCTCGCTGCTTCGAGGGCGGGCGTGAGACCCTCATACTCGCGTGGCGCAAGGAATATGGCGTCAACTTGTCGTGCGATCAGATCCTCAATGTCGGCAAATTGCTTTGATGTCTGCCCCTGGGCATCCGTCATCAGAAAATCATAAGTTTTCTTACGCTTGGCGGCCTCCTCCTTGATGCTGTTCGTTTCGGCAATGCGCCATGGCCCAATATTCTCCGTCTGCGAAAATCCGACAATTTTTTTCGTTTTCTCGCGCATACAGCCAGACAGCGAGAAAGCCGCAACAGTAATCATAACGTAGGCGCTAAATACCAGGAACCTTGGCATATAGGCTCGGACACCTGAGCATCCAAAACAGGTTTCATTCTTCATAACCCCATCAGTACTCCTATCCATCGTGTCTGAGTACTATTTAGAGCTTATCTCGAAACAAAGACTATTTCGACTCGTCGAAATAGTGACCGAACAAAGTAGGGTGTACGACCTAGCAGGCGATATACTACATCAACTTACAACCAGAACTGTCGATAGTCCTTGACATCCTGGCTGCGCGGGAGCGCAATCGGCTGACGCGAGAGAACCCTTGCGATCAAATTTGTGCCGATCGCAACCTTAAAAAACCTGCCGCGATGCCTTTAAACTAAAAAAGCAATAGAATGCTCAACTTTGGCAGAAGTGGCGAAATGTCCTTGGGGGGAGTCGTCGCAAGTAGAAGGGCTACTTAGCACCTCTATTCAATCACCATTGTTCAGAATTCCTCTCACTGTAATATGTAGTGAGAACAACTGCTTTGAGTTATACCTACTAGTGAAAGTTCCTACCAGCATCTCGGCACAAACCCAGTCTCGTAAAGCGGAACACATCCGCATTTGCTTAGAAGAAGATGTTCAGTGTCAGCAAACAACAAATGGACTAGAACGCTATCGTTTCACCCATTGTTGCTTACCAGAACTAAACCGCGACGAAATTGATATCAGTACAAGTTTCCTGAGTAAACACTTGGACGCACCCCTACTTATCTCTTCTATGACTGGGGGAACCGAACAAGCAGCAATTATTAACCAACGTCTAGCGCAAGTTGCCCAAGTTTACAAAATTGCGATGGGTGTGGGTTCTCAGCGAGTAGCAGTGGAAAAACCTCAGGTGGCTGAGACTTTCGCTGTACGCAAGTATGCCCCTGATGTGCTTTTATTGGCTAACTTGGGTGCTGTGCAACTTAACTATAAGTATGGTTTAGATGAATGTCTGCGGGTAGTCGATATCTTAGAAGCTGATGCTTTGATTTTACATCTCAATCCTCTACAAGAATGCATTCAAACTAAAGGTGATACTAATTTTCGAGGATTGCTTGACAAGATTGCTGTATTATGCAATAAGTTGCCAGTACCAGTGATTGTGAAGGAAGTGGGCAATGGGATTTCGGCAGTTATGGCAGAGAAACTGATCGCTGCTGGCGTAACGGCGATTGATGTGGCGGGTGCAGGTGGCACTTCTTGGGCAAAGGTGGAAAGCGAACGAGCAGATAATGCCTTGCAACGCCGCTTAGGAAAGACGTTTGCTGATTGGGGTTTACCAACGGCAGATTGTATTACAAGTATTCGGGCGATCGCTCCTCATATACCCCTAATAGCTTCGGGAGGATTGCGTCATGGTGTGGATGTGGCAATGGCGATCGCGCTGGGAGCAGATATAGCTGGTTTGGCAATGCCTTTCTTACAAGCAGCAGCAGCATCAGAAGCAGCACTTAATGAATTGGTTGAGGTGCTAATTGCAGAAATCACCACAGTTTTATTCTGTACTGGTAATGCAACTTTAGATCAGTTAAAGCATTCTGGAACTTTGCAGCGCATACAATAGTTATTAGCTATAGGATTCCTATTTGATTTTTGAAAAAAGACTTATAGCGTTTCCTAGTCTGCTGAGGTACAAATTTATCTGTGTTTATCTGTGGTTAATTATTCTTCCTTCTTTTCGGTTCCCTGTTCCCTACTTCTACGACTAATAAATAATAAGTAAATAACTAATAACTGAAATGCGTAACTTTATTCAACAAACTTTTGCTAGCTTAGTTGGCAGCTTACTGGGACTTATTATTTTCTGTGGTATCGGAACTACTGGATTGTTCTTGCTGTTGTTTGCCGCCGCCACCTCTAAAGATACAGGGCCGCTAGTCAAAGATAAGTCTGTGGTAGTTTTTGACTTATCGATGAATATTACCGATGGGGAACCAAGTTCTGGGGAATTTTTACAAAAGGCATTGTCAGGTGTAGAAGATAACAGAATGTCATTGCGTAGTATTCTAAATACTTTAGAAAAGGCACGGCGCGACCCACGAATTGTGGGTATTTACCTCGATGCAACACGTACTGGAACAGCAAATCCCGCCGGTTATGCATCCCTCAAGGAAATCCGGCAATCCCTAGAGAAGTTTCGGGCGGCGGGAAAAAGGATTGTAGCTTATGGCAAGGACTGGGAGGAACGAGATTATTACCTCAGTTCAGTAGCAGATACCATCGTACTGAACCCTTTAGGTTTGATGGAAGTCAACGGTTTAAGTTCACAACCGATGTTTTTGACAGGCGCATTACAAAAATACGGTATTGGCGTTCAAATTGTGCGAGTCGGGAAATTTAAAGGAGCAATTGAACCGTTAATCTTGACAAAGTTGAGTCCAGAGAACCGCGAACAAACTCAGAGATTATTAAATGATGTTTGGGGAGAATGGCGCACTACTGTAGGTGTAAGTCGGAAACTCAACTCGCAAAAATTGCAGGCGATCGCAGATAATCAGGCATTGCTAGAAGCTAGAGAAGCTAAAGCTAGTGGTTTAGTAGATCGGGTAGCTTATGTCGATGAGGTGGTTACCGACCTGAAAAAGTTAACTGCTAGTGATAAAAAAGACAAAACCTTTCGGCAAATTGATTTGAGTGAGTACGCGCAAGTTCCTGGCAAATCCTTGGGTGTAGAACGCAAATCGAAAAATCAAATTGCTGTTGTCTACGCGGAAGGCGAAATTGTCGATGGCAAAGGTGATAGTGGAGAAGTAGGAGGCGATCGCTTTGCCAAAATCTTCAATAAACTGCGACAAGATGATGATGTCAAAGCTGTAATTTTGCGGGTTAACAGTCCCGGTGGTAGCGCTACAGCAGCTGAGGTGATGCAACGAGAAGTTCAGCTAACTCGTGACGTCAAACCAGTTGTAGTATCAATGGGTGATGTTGCTGCTTCTGGTGGATACTGGATTGCCAGTGACTCCAACCGTATTTTTGCCGAACCAAATACAATTACAGGTTCAATAGGTGTATTTGGGGTGCTATTCAATGGTCAAAAGTTAGCAAACGATAATGGTATTACCTGGGATTCGGTGAAAACTGGACGCTATGCTGATACTCAAACTGTTTCTCGCCCAAAATCGCCCCAAGAGTTAGCACTGTATCAGCGCAGTGTTAACCGTATTTATAGTATATTTCTCAATAAAGTTGCTCAAGGCCGCAAACTCCCAGAGGCAAAAGTAGCAGAGATTGCCCAAGGACGGGTTTGGTCAGGTACGGCAGCAAAACAAATTGGTTTAGTAGATGAAATCGGCGGTCTTAGTACTGCCATAGAATACGCCGCCAAACAAGCAAAACTAGGCAATGATTGGCAAGTGCGAGAGTATCCCCAAGTTAGTAGCTTTGAAGAACGCTTTTTCGGCCGGGCTACCGAGGAGGCACGGAAAGCTTTAGGAATTGAGAGCGCACAAATCGAGCCATCTAATCCCTTAACGGCTGAATTTCAGAAACTGCAACAGGAAATCGCAATTCTGCAAAAGATGAACGATCCCCAAGGGGTATATGCTCGTTTACCCTTCAACTTCAAAATTGAGTAAAAGTCAAGGAGAAGCAGCGCGGTGAGTCCAGCGCTGGCTCTCCTGTTTGCTACCATGTCTTAAGCCAGCCTCTAGGTAGTCTACAAGTGTGGCGATCAAAGGAACTGTCTCCTCGTTGTAGTGACTGCCGTCGCAAAGAACACAAAGAAAGAGAATACAGAGGGATATTACGTTATTACCAAGAGGATTTGAGCTTAATTTGACACCAATAAATTTCTCACCACGCTATCTTCAAAATTTATATCCTAAATCTAACGGTTATTTCTTAAAGAGAATATCACTCTTTTACGGAAATATTATTAAAATTACATAAATACATAGTTAAATAGCTAAAATTATCAACAGTATTTACAAACAAACATTTCCGTAAAATTCCTCTTTTTTTTGCAATATTTAAGAGTTAAGTTATTAATTGATACCAATTAAATCAATGTTTCTGAAAAATGCATATTTAGAATTCATTAATTATTCAAGAATTGCATATATCAGACTATTTATCAAAATTGATAATAATTGGCATTGACTTGTTAAATATCCCAAATAATTTACATCAAATTCATAGTAACAAGTCTATTCAAATAGTGCATAAACATTATTGAGTGAATCAACAATGTTTATGTAATTAAGTGTTGCCTAAAATATTGATATTTTATGGCGATTTCCTTCTTAAAGGATGATTTAAAAGTTGTTAGTGATGTATCAAATACTTTTCATATCCCCCTTTTTATCTTTTTAAGCGGGGCTTGGAGAACTTTATCCCCTTAAAAATAAAGTTTGAGGGCATATCAATACAACTTGATATTTGACAAACATCTTCTTAATTAGCTTGCTACTCATTAATTAACAATTTCGTTAATCACCATGAATAATTCAATACAATTTTTAGGATTCATGTTAGTAGTTAGTCAAAGTTTGACATTGACTGTATCTCAAGCCCAAGTTGTTACAGAACCAGACAATAAAAATCCTAATAATAGTGTTCCCGTCTCATCGGATTCACTGCCTAATCAAAATACAAATGTACCGCCTCAAGCTAACGTCGCTGACAATTCTAATAGTAAAACAGTTGTTTCCTCTAAGTCAGAAAGTAGCGAGTCTTTAGCAGTAACTAAAACTAGCTCAAGAATACCAGTATCCAGTAGAATTTTTAACGCTCCGTCAATGCAGCAGTAGTTACAAAATTCATCCCACTCATCAATTAACCTGCGGTTGATGTGATTCGGAGATGGAATCGTCGTAGAAAAGTGCTTTCATTCCCCGGTGTAGTTTACGGAACCGGGGGACTTCCCGCAAGGAAAGTCAAAAGCTAAAGGTACTCCGTAAGATGCCGATGGTAACTGGGTCATTGTCTGGTGTATGACCTGGTTGCAAAATATGAATTATTCCTGGTGTAATACTAATATTATCATTTAGCTGGAAACGATAAAACACTTCAATATGAGTAGTCGTTCCTGGTTGTCCTCCAGCACGTCCTCTGCCTGTATTTATCGAGTCAGGAACATTACTTCCGTCAGGTAGGCCACTACTGGTAATTTTAGGAGGTTGTCCAATATAAATGCCGCCCAGATTCCCTTGGGAAAATAAATCTGGAAAATTCATAAACACCATATAATTATTGGTCTCTACATTTCCCGAACTTCCAGGAATGTAAGAATTAGTATAACCACCCCATGCACCTATATTAAAGCGTGGTGAAATTTGCCAAGTTACAGTAGCACCAACAGCATTAGTTTTTAATGGTTCTGAGTTTGCAGTTAAGCACTCATCTTGTACATAAGTTAGCAAACAACCATCTGAAGAGTAGTTATTAACGTAGTACAAACTCAAATCTACAGCATCAGTTGGTGTTAACAACAATTGTATACCTGTAGTAGTGTTACCATCAAATAAGCCGGTTTTTTTACCGGGATTTCCGGGTATGAAACTAGAATAAAGTGCCTGTAGACTTGCACGTTTGGCAAATTGCCAATCGACAGCTATACCACCATGACCAAACCCCATATTTAAAATTGGATTTCTTTGGGCAAAAAAAGATAATGGCCCAGTAGCAGCGTTTTCTACCCTGTTTGGGCCTCGGAAAGCAGTCGTCATATTTACGCCTTGCGTTCCCAACATCACTGCTAAGTTGTCAGTTACTAACCAGTGATAATTCAGGTCACTGACGATCAATTCGTCATTGGTAGGATATTCGTAGCCAACGATAACGTTATTTCGAGAGACGTTATTACTAAATCTAGGGCCGCTGCTGCCAACACCAAATAAAAGACCTGTCAACAAATAACTACGGGGAGTAAATTGGGTGGTTAAAAATAGCTGTGCCAAAGAGATAACATTAGTATTTGTACCAGCATCATCTGAATCTTTAATGCCATCTCTAGGGTTAACATCACCACGATTGCTACTGCGACCTTGAATGCCAGCTATAAGAAGTCCGCTAAGTTTAGTAGTAGGAGAAAATTGTTGGGTAGCTATTTCAGTGGTACGGGCTTCTAAACTATCAACTCGACCCCGCAAAGACACTAATTCGCTAGCAAATTCTTCCTGTAATTTTCGTAATTTTCCTAAATCTTCACGGGTGACCAAATCATTGGTACTTGTGATGATTAACTCATTTATTCGCTCCAAGCAAGCATTTACACCTGCTGCAAATTCATATCGGCTTATACTTCTATTACCCCGATATGTCGCATCTGGAAAACCCACTATACAGCCATAGCGTTCCACCAAAGACTGTAATGCTTGGAATGCCCAGTCTGTAGATTGTATGTCTTTTAATTGAGAAACCGATGTGACTTGCGCCATCGGTTCGTTATTTTCTGACAAAGAGTAGTCTACAGTTAAATTTGAATCTATACTCTCTTCTGCTTTTGGTAGAGTGTATTCCTGTGCGGTCGCTTTTTGTGTAACTCCGGTTGCTCCCACTACTAGTAACCATACGAGTATCCAGAGTTGACATTTATTCCAGTAAATCTGATTACCTTTCAATTTTTTACACTTATACTTAATATAATAATTCGTATAAATTATATTTAAGCAATCGTGCTTTTACTTGAGTACAATTACGGTTTTAAAAAAATATGCTTTATGTAAACACGCTATAGACTACTCAAGGCGTGTTAGTGAAGCGTTGCCTACAGCAGTCTAGCTACTTTCAGAACTGTAGTGTAACGCACCATCTTGATATTTCATAGTTTTTGGTGCAATAGCATTTTATACCCTAAGATGGGGCATTTTTTAACTAATTTTTATAGTGAGCGATCGCCTTTGATGTTGCGCGCGATCGCACAATTCCCCAATCCCCAATCCCCAACTAGCTGACAATTTCCCTGAAGATGTGTAAAGTAGTTGATGATTTGTTACTAACTGCACATCTAAAAATCCATCTATGGATAGAAAAACCAAAAGCCTTTTGCTACTCGTTGTTTCCTGTAGCATCACAGGTGTAATTTTAGGCGGTACTACCAGCTGGGCAGAAAGCACTATGTGCTTGCAAGCCAAGACAGTTACGAATGAGTGTTTGACCGAAAGCCCAATTCAAAACACTATACAAGGAATGAGTACCGGCTTGGTAGCCGGGGCTGGGGCAGCTTTTGGTGTAGCCTGGCAGTTACGGCAAAAAATTTAAAAGCGATAGTTGCGATCGCGTACCCATAGACTAATGGGTACTGCGTTACCTTGGGGATCGACTTTAACTTT
Source organism: Mojavia sp. (assembly GCF_059505145.1). NCBI lineage: Bacteria > Bacillati > Cyanobacteriota > Cyanophyceae > Nostocales > Nostocaceae > Mojavia > Mojavia sp. The sequence goes on along the minus strand of NZ_JCACKA010000034.1, from coordinate 113,206 downwards.
CACTACTATCGGTTGTCGTCGTCCCCCTCGGCTGTTCAAATTCCGGGAGATATCTCTACTAATCTGTTCCCGTTGCTCTTCTGGGATGTAATAAGTTTCCACGCCATAGGTGACAAAGCCATCTCGATAAACGCCTTTTAAAGCTACCTGATTGTTTGGCAGGTTTGTTGGACGCTTACCACTGACTCGCACCAACCTCCAAGCTCTGGGAACACCACGACCAGAAGATTGTTGCTCTTGCAAAGTCACATACAAGTTGGTTCCTTGAGCCAATTGTCTATTTCTACCACGATTTTGCCTTAACAACTCCTCCCAGCCAGGAAGTCTTCTCAATGTTGCCAGGCGGGATATGTTATAGTCCAAATTTACGGCGGATTGCTGCACATCATTAGGGTTGACAGGCGCACTTTGCAAAATAACTGTCTTACCTGCAACGTCTGTGTACAAAGCTTGGGTAGGTACTGCCATAATTAACCCTGTTTGGATTAACAGGGGAACCAGCAGCCGCCAAAAAGGAAGAGGTTTGTTTGCTTTCTGTTCAGTAGCAATTAGATAGTCTCGAAAAGTCAGCTTTCCAGAAAATTCTGCTTCTGGAGATAGCGATTGATTGGATTTATTCGATTTATTCGATTCAGAGGTATTACTATTCATGGGCGTAGTCCTAAAACAAGGGGAAATTGGCAAAGTTAAAAGTAACCATTTTCTCTGGATTGATACCCAGAATTAGGACTGACGCAGAGAGATGATGAACTTAAAACCACTCAAAAGCCAAGAATTATTTCTTTGCGCTTTTAGGCTTTACCTGAAGACTTAGATGCAGCAGGTTGGCGGCGTTCAAACCAAAGTCCAGCACTAATCAGTGCAGAACCGCACATGACAAACACAAGGGACTTAAACAGCAAGTCGGTGTCGTACTCTAATACTCGACTGACGACTTGTAGAGTTAACAATAGCATACCGCCCCAGAAGGAGCGTCTATCGTTTAACTTTATTCCTTCTTGGATGAGTCCCCAAGCTAAGATAGCTAATAGTACATTGAACACAAAAATCCCTAGTTCACTAATCCGGCTAACAGCTTGATGCCAGAAAGGTACTAAGGCGGTGATCCCAATAAATGCACTAACTAAAGCAATGGTGAAAATTACTTCCCGACGCGGAGGGTTGCTTCTTTGACGCAGCAAAAATAACCATTGCAAAACTGCCAAACCACTGAGAATCCCCAAATCGATGATGGGAAGAGTCCTAAGAATGTTGCTGTTAGTTGTTGGCAGGGTATAACCATAATCTGGAAATTGCCATTGCCAGCGAAAGGACAGAATATAAAAGACAAAGCCGAAACACACCAAGGCTAAACTACGAGCCAAGGGTTGAAACAGCCTGTAATTTACTGTGGGAAATAGCAGGTCATCATAACTCCACAGTAATGCAGGTGGAAGCGCAAAGGCAAAAGACGCTACCCAAGGTGCTATATCAGAGTAAGTTAGCACTTGCAGGGGATTGAGGTTGAATTGCAAAGAAGTCGTAAAGGCAAAGGCTGCTAGTCCAAAAATCCAGCGCGATCGGCAAATATAAGCTAAAGGCACAAACAGCAACCATGATACCAAGGGCATGTGTCGCACTAATAACCGCGCCCAAGTCAAATCGTTTGATGTGTACCACCAGTCTCCCAACCCACTCCAATAGCCAATCTGGATTAAGACTATTGCCAAAATTCCCAAGGAATTTAAGGACAGACTGTAAGCCATGATCAAAACACCAAACCCCCAGGCTAAAAACAGTTCCGAACTGGAACCGACAATATTGAAGGTTTGGGCCATCAGCAGTATATTTGCGCCTAAAATAAATGCGCTTAAAATCAGCAATGCTTCTCCGAGTAAGCGTTTACTGCGTTGCGGTTTTTTGCCTTCGGCTTTGCTGAGTGCAGGCTGTCTCCAGGTGTAAAAACCAGTAATCGCAGTGGACAAAAACAAACTCATCATTAAGATAAATCTGACTTCTCTTGTCCAAGACTGCCAATTGGCTGCTACAAAGGTAATTACACCTAATACTAGAAGTATGCCACCGATTCCAATCACAATCATCACAAAGCGATCGCGGGTAGCAGCTTCTAGGTTATTAAATTGATAACGGTTAGCTAGTTGTTCGTACTGTGAGGAACTAATTATGCCTTCGTCCCGCCACAGTTGTGCTTCTTGACGTATTTTTCGCGGAAAATTATCTAAGAGCATGACCCAATACGGTGCAGTGGATAGTTTGGCAATCGTTTGAGTGCGGTTAGCTAGCGCCCCTAAAGGCGATAACTTCCAGTTTGAGGCTGGAAGCTGATGCCAGTCGCATGGTAGCGATCGCGATAGAATGGCGGTCATTATGTTTTTCAGTATGCAGCCAAATCCTGGCATGGCATTGTTCTTCCATAACAGTTTCACTCCCAGATGGAAAAACCTTCAAATTTATTACTCAAACTCTCACGGCGTTTGTTTGAAAATCCTGATACACAAGAAAAGTTTATTGAGGCGTTAATTAATCCCCAGCCTTTTCTACCCTGTATTCTTTGGTGTCAGGAAAAGCCAGATAATTTACCTTTTTCAGTAGCAAGTCCAACATTTTGGCAACCACAATTTGTAGACCGTTTACACTTAAAAGAGAAACCTGGTAAACATCCTCTACATGAACAGGGATATTTCTATTGTTTAGATTTCTCTTCTGTATTTGCGGCTGCTACTTTGTTAACCAATCCCCCATCAGTACGTTTAATTTTTGATATATGTGCTGCACCAGGCGGAAAAAGTATCTTTGCCTGGAAAGCATTGCAACCGAATTTAATTATAAGTAATGAAGTTATTGGCAAACGTTTAGGGATGCTAATTTCTAATTTGAAACGTTGCCATATTTACCCTAGTTTTGTAGCTAATAGAGATTCTAGTATATTTGCTGAAGCGATACCTTTATCAAGCGATTTAGTTATAGTAGATGCTCCTTGCACTGGGCAATCTTTACTAGCTAAAGGTGAAACAGCACCAGGATGTTTCCACCCAACTAATATTAACAAATGTGCCAATCGCCAAAAGCGCATTATTGCTAACTCTGCTCAAATTGTTGCACCGCAAGGTTATCTTGCTTATATGACTTGCACTTACTCGCCTGAAGAAAACGAAGAAGTTTGTGAATGGTTTTTAGCACGTTTCCCGCAGTTTCAGCCAGTAAATATTAGTTATTTGCAAGAGTATCAATCGCATTTAACTACAATGCCTTGTTATCGCCTCTTTCCTCAAGATAGGTTAGGTGCGGGTGCGTTTACGGTGCTATTTAAGAATACTGAAGAAGGTGAGGCTAGAGAGGTAGATGCGGAAGTTATTCAGCAACTTAGATTTAGACAAATTTTAGAAACGTAGATTACAGAAATTTTGGCTTGGGTACTAGGAAACCACTTTAAACTTTAAATCTTGAATATTCAATCCAAAATTTAAAATTTAAAATCTAAAGTTCGGTAAACCTAAGTGGTTGCTGTACCCAACTGGAGAGCATAGAGGTTGGCGTACATACCTTGCTGACTAATAAGTTCTGCATGAGTACCCTGTTCGATAATTTGTCCTTGCTGAATCACTAGCACCTGATCGGCTTGGGTAACGGTGCTGAGACGGTGGGCAATCACGAAGCTGGTACGACCTTGTAGTAAGCGGGCGATCGCAGTTTGTACGAGTGCTTCTGTGCGAGTATCTATACTGCTGGTCGCTTCATCAAGAATCAGAATTCGGGGGTTAATCAATACCGCACGGGCAATACTAATGAGTTGTCGCTGTCCTTGGCTGAGGGGCGCACCTCGTTCACCCAATTGAGTTGTGTAACCCTCTGGCAGTGAGGTGATGAACTCATGCACATTCGCCATTTGTGCAGCTGCTTCGATATCGGCTTGGGTAGCGTGTGGCAAGCCAAAAGCAATATTTTCAGCAACAGTACCGCTAAATAAAATATTGTCTTGCAAAACAATACCAATCTGACGCCGCAAACTAGCTTGAGTGACATCACGGACATCAATGTCATCAATTTTTACTGTGCCACCAGACACATCATAAAAACGCAATATGAGGTTAATAATGGTAGTTTTTCCAGAGCCGGTTGGCCCGACTAATGCAACCATTTGTCCGGGACGGGCGTGTAAATTCACTCCCTTGAGAACCAATTGCTCTGGGTTATAGCCAAACTTGACATTCTCGAATATTACTTCACCGTGAATGGGTGGCATTTCGATCGCATCGGGTGCATCATTGAGTTGCGACGGTTCATCTAACAGCAGGAAGATTCGCTCTAATCCGGCAAAGGCAGACTGAGCCTGAGTGTAAAACTGACTGAGAATTTGAATAGGGCGAAAGAATTGCTGAACGTAAAGTAAAAATGATGTCACTACACCTACTGTCGCTGCTCCTGTGACAGCAAGATAGCCACCATAAGCTAGTACACCTGCGGTTGCCAGTGTGTTGAGAAAATCAATGGATGGTAAAAATGCCGCAGTAATTGCTACAGCCTGGACGTTAGCATCACGATTGGCGGCATTGAGGATGTCAAATTCTTCAATGTTAAGAGGTACGCGATTAAATGCCTGTGCTTCTCGCACACTGCCAATATCTTCTTCTAGCTTGGCGGAAAGTTCCCCAATTGTCTGGCGCGTGACGCGAAATCTGGCTCTTGCCCAACGTGCAAATAAGCTTGTGGTAAAAATCATGATTGGTACAACTAGGTTGCTCAACAAGCCGAGTTGCAAATTGATGGCAAGCATGGCAATCACAATGCCAACCAAACTGAAAAAATTACCCAGCATTTGGGCGATCGTTTGTCCAAATGCTTGATTCACAGTGTTGACATCATTCAGCAAACGGCTCATTAAATCGCCTGCTTCACTGCGGTCAAAAAAACTGAGTGGTAGACTCTGGATTTTAGTGAAAATGTCTTGTCTCAGTTGAGCCAGCAATCGCTGCATAATCCAGCCGACTCGAATAATTTGACCCCGAATTGCCCAAATACTCAGTCCGTAAGTTAGTCCGAGTAGTCCTAATAGCAGCAACAAACCCGGCAAATTTCCGGGTACGATTAGGTGGTCAATTGACCAGCCTAGTAAAAATGGCCCGATCGCCTGGGTTGCGGCTCCAGTAAATACTAATGTCAGAGCAATGGGAATTTCTTTGTGGTAGGGTCGCAGATATTGTAAAAAGCGCCGTAAGGTGGAGATTTGGTGAGTTGCCTGTTGCTCGGATGCAACAACCGGGCCTATACCTCTCATTGTTTCTCCTTCTGCTTTACTTGAGATTCCAAAATCACACCGTAGAGTGGACTGGTGTGCATCAATTCTTCGTGAGTACCTTGGGCAACCAATCGTCCTTTATCTAGCAAAAAAATCCGATCTGCATTCTTGACGGTACTAATGCGTTGAGCCACAACAAAAGTAACACAAGCTTTTTGGCGCATGAGTCCATCGAGTTCGGCTTGAATCTGAGTAGCAGTTTTGGCATCAACGGCAGAGGTACTGTCATCTAAAATCAGAATACTGTAATCGGTGAGTAAGGTGCGGGCGATCGCAATGCGTTGCTTTTGTCCACCAGATAACCCAATACCACGTTCACCCACAATTGTCTCGTAACCATCGGGCAAACTGCTGATGAAATCATGAATTTGAGCAGTTTTTGCAACCTCAATCACCTGTTCTAAACTGGCATTTGGTTTGGCATAAGCGATATTCTCACGGAGAGTGCCAGAAAAAAGTGTAGTTTCTTGGAACACAATGCCAATGTGCGCTCTTAAACTTGTGAGTGTAAAATCCCGCACATCCCGGCCGTCAATGCGAATTGCTCCCCTGGTGACATCATAAAAGCGGGGAATCAAGTTCATAATTGTGCTTTTACCAGAACCCGTCATCCCTAAAACAGCAATCAGCTCGTTAGGCTTGGTTTCAAAAGAAACATTTTTGAGAGCTTCGGTTGTGGCTCCTGGATAACGAAACGAAACATTCTCAAAGGTAATTCTACCGCCGCAGGTGCTAAACGGAATAGCATCCGGGCGATCGCGAATTTCTACTGCTGCATCCACCACTTCGTAAACTCGTTCAGCAGAAGCAGCTGCTTGGGCGATCGCAGGTGCAGCAAATCCAATCAGTAAAATTGGTTGGAGAATTAACGCCAAGTAAGAGTTAAACGCTACTAGTTCACCAATCGAGAACCTATCACCAATTACCTGTGCCCCACCATAGCCAAAAACTGCTACAGTCACCAAATTACTCGTTAAAAAGATAAAAGGGAAAGTATTGCGGATGGCGCGAATCGTCTTCATATTTGCCGTGACTAGGGCGTCATTTAAAGTCGTGTAACGCGACCTTTCGGCAGATTCCCGCACAAAAGCTTTTACTACCCGTATCCCAAATAGATTTTCTTGCAATACCGCATTCAGGTTGCTCAGTTGTTCTTGCACCTGCCGGAAAAGTCGGTCATTGCGGGTGATAAATTGCGCCATTAACCATCCTGATACAGGTACTACCGTCAGGGTAATTAATGCCAACTGCCAATCCATCACCAGCAAAATTACCGCAATACTCACCAATGTCACCACTGCACTCACAACCTGAATCAAGCTAGTGCCAATAAAAGTGCGGATCTGCTCGATGTCACTAGTAACACGGGTTAGCAGTTGGGAAGTCTGGGAGCGATCGTGATAGCTAAAACTAAGATTTTGAATTTTGCTAAAAATTTTGTTTCGTAGGTCATAGGCTACACCTTGAGAAGCAGACTCTGCCAAGTAGCTTTGCCCAAAGTTAAACAAACCACGGGCGATCGCAGCCGCTACCATCCATGCAGCGCTGTAAAATACTATTTGTAAGTTTTCTTTAGCAATGCCTTGATCGATTCCCCAGCGAAATAATTGGGGAGTAACCGCATTAGCAACTGTCAATAGTAATAGACTAAATAAAGCTCCTAATGAAATCCATCGGTAATTGCTCAAGCTGATTAGCACACGCTGGAGAGCTTGCACTGATGAGGAATTTTCTTGGAGTTCTGGTTGTTGCACCAATGGAATTCACCCTTGTATCTTTTAAAAATTATCTCGCATCTTAGGACTTGTGTTGGCCATTACCTGTACTGGCTCAAGGGACTTTCAACTCAAAAAATATCCCATTGCTGTGTAGGCAGGGGGCAGGGGGCAGAGGGAGAAAGAAAAATATTATTATCTGAGTAAATTGAATAATTTATTTTGTGTAAGTCCCCAATGGAAATTTAACAATCGCTCTATGAGTAAAGAATTGCCCCAATTCATTAACCATATTGTTTCTAGTTTGCAGTCAATTGAGGGAATTACAGCGATCGCACTAGGTGGTTCACGGGCACGGGGTAACCATACACAGAAGTCAGATGTGGATTTGGGAATTTATTACAACAAAGAAAACCCGCCCGATTTAATTGCTTTGAATCGCCTCGCCTCTGAACTTGATGATCAAGGTCGCGTAAATTTGATTACTGCAATCGGGGAATGGGGAAAATGGATTAATGGTGGCGGCTGGCTAAAGGTCGAAGGTGTAGGTGTAGATTTTCTTTATCGAGATTTGGCAAAAGTCAATCGTGTCATTGATGATTGCCATGCTGGACAAATTACTATTGATTATCAACCAGGGCATCCCCACGGCTTTGTGTCTTCGATTTATATGGGGGAAGTAGCTCTTTGTCAGCCACTTTACGATCCTGATAGTGTTTTAGAAGCTTTGAAGGCGAAGACAAAACCCTATCCAGTTGAGTTGAAACAAGCAACTATAAATACTTTTGCTTGGGAAATCAGTTTCTCGCTGCTAGTCGCAAAAAAGGCGATTGCGCGCAATGATGTTGTTTACGCAGCAGGTTGTTGTTTCCGCAGTGTGGCGTGTATGAATCAGGTTTTATTCGCGCTCAATGAAGATTACCTGTTAAATGAAAAGGGAGCAACGGCAGTCGCGGGTAGGTTTGCTATTTGCCCGCAGGACTATCAACAACGCCTTGAGCGAGCGTTTGCACTTTTAGCTGCTTCTTCAGAATCCATAACTGAGGCGATCGCCATTCTTGAAGCGATTGAGGATGATTTGAGCCAATGGTATGGAAATCGGCGATTAGCGATGTGATATTTATTGCCATCCTCCTTTAGTTGCTATACCAACGGGATATGATATCGCCCCTAATTCAACCGAGCGCGTAAAGCTTCCCGTCATCGCCCTTAATATTCATTGATAATTTGATTGCATCGCCCTGCAATTGAGTTGCATCGCCCTGCAATGCGATTGTATCGAGTGACAATGCGATTGTATCGGGAAACAATGCGATTGTATCGGGTGACAATGCGATTGTATCGGGAAACAATGCGATTGTATCGGGTGACAATGCGAT